>JBGPOB010000270.1:0-5221 GCA_041487815.1 Xanthobacteraceae bacterium
GCGACTGAACTGACTTTCATGCCCTCGCGTGCGCCAAGCTCGGTCATTGTCAGATGGCCATGCACCACCAGATCGGTCTCGTCGAGCCCGCTTTCGAAAAAACGCTGATCGGGCTCGAACTTGAGCGAATCCGGCATGATACCTGCCGCATTCGCGAGCATGCCGTCTTCGGAGACGATGGCATAACCTTCGATGCGGCGAGGATGGGCCAGGGCAATCATTCTCCGAACCGCGTCAACCTCCAGTGGCGTTGACGTTAGTATTGGTGCCGGGATTGGCGCCGCCCGACACCAGCAGGACCGAGGCCTTGGACTTCTCCAGCACCGCGGCGGCCACGTTGCCGAAGAATAGCGTATCGCCCAAGTGGCGATTGACGCCCATCACGATGAGATCGAACCGCCCGTCGCGCGCCCGCCACACGATCGCGTCGTCCGGCGCCACGTTGACGCTCACTGACGTCTGCGCCGGCGTATCATAGCGTTCGGAAAGGTCGACGAAGTCCTTGAGGACGGCTTCCTCGTAGCGCCGTGTCGCCGAGCCCAGGTTGACGCGCCGCTTGCCGTCGCTGCCAGTCGTCTCTGACACGTAGAGCGCAGTGATCGATACGTCGATCGATCGTGCAAGCGCGACTGCGACCTCCGCCGCCCGGCGCGACACGTCGGTGCCGGTGACCGGAACCAAAATCTTGAACGCGTTGTCCTCGGGATGCTCGAGGTGCTTGCCACGCGCGACCACGATCGCCAGCGGCCCTTCGAAGCCGGAGGCGACTTGCGTGATCTCTTTGCTGAATCCACCCTTGGATGAAATCGTGTTGTCGACGCCAACCACCAGGAGGTCGTAGCCTTTGCGCGCCTCCGCCGCCACTGCATCGTCGGTTCGCGTGCCCTTCGCCTTGGTGGTGATGTCGACCTTGGCGGGCTTGGCTTCCTCAATCTTCTCCTCAGTCGCCGCCGTGGTCTCGGCGCCGGCCTTGAGATGGGATTCCGGGCTTTCCGCGTGCGCCGTTTCCTTGCGCTTGGTCTCTCGTCCGACGTGCAGAACGGTTGTCGGCATGCCGCGTGCTCCGGCGATCAGGCCAGCGAGGCGGGAGGCGAACTTGCCGTTGTCGCTCTCGTCGACTGCGAGCAGGATGCGCTCGAGATTGGGTACGAATCCTTTGGCCTCGAACTCCTCGCGGTCGAGCCGCTCCTTCTCCTCCTTGCCGAGCGGCAGGCGCGCCAGCGCCCAGCGCAGCATCGGCGGCATCGCCATGGTGGTGATGACCGCCATGGCGACGATCATGGTGAACATGTCGTTGTTGAGCACGCCCATCGACAGGCCGATCGTGGCGACGATCACCTCGGTCGAACCGCGCGCGTTCATGCCGCAGGCGAGCGCAAGCGATTCCATGCCCGTCAGTCTGCCGAGCTTGCCGCCAACGAAGGCGCCGAAGAATTTGCCAACGCTGGCGATGGCGATCAGGCCGGCGGTAAACAGCAGCAAGTTCGGGTTTTTCAGAATGGTGAGATCGGCGCTAAGGCCGGCCAGCCCGAAGAACACCGGCATGAACAGCCCCATTATCAGCCCGCGCAATTGCTGATCGATCTGGCGCGTGAGGATCGGTGACTCGCCGACCAGGATGCCCGCGACGAAGGCGCCGAGCACCGTGTGCACGCCGATCAGATGCGTGGTCAGCGCCATCGCCACCATCACTAGCAGGATGACGCTGATGACCGGGACCTCGCTCACTAGATTGTCGTTCGCCCAGCGGATCAGGCTGAACACCAGCCGACGGCCGACGGTCAGGCTGAAGGCGAGGAAGGCCGCCGTGCCGAGAATGCTTCTAACGAGCGACATCGCGTCGATTGTGCCGTGGCTTGCCAGGCTAAAGGTGATGGCGATAATGATCCAGCCGATCGTGTCGTCGATGACGGCGGATGCAAGGATCACCTGACCAACGTTGCGGCGCATGAAGTTCATCTCGCGCACCACCGTCGCAACGATCTTCAGCGATGAGATCGATAGCGCGGTGCCGAGGAACAGCGAGGCAATCAGGCGCTGATCGGGGTTCGGCAGCATGCCCGCCGGCATAAACTCGCCAAGCGCGAACCCGCACACGAACGGCAAACAGATGCCGGCGACCGATATGCTGATCGCGGCGCGCCCGACCTTCCGCACCAACTTGAGATCGGTCTCCATGCCGGTAAGCAACAGCAGCAGCAGGATGCCGAGCTGGGACACCGCGTCGATCATGCTCTTCTGCGCGGGGTCATTCGGGAAGATAACGTGCTGAGCCTCCGGCCACAGCGCGCCGAACACCGAGGGACCGAGCAGCAGGCCGCCGAGCAATTGTCCCATTACGGCCGGCTGTCCGATGCGCTGTATCGCCTCGCCGAGCAGGCGCCCGACGAAAATCAGAACCGCGATCTGGACGAGGAAGATGAATTCCGAGGGAGTCGACGCGCCCGGCTGGCCCTCCGCCGCGAACGCGCACCCGATCGGCAAGATGCCAAGACCGGCGGCGCACAGGACAGTTCGCAATGACTTTGGCAATGTCATGGATGCAATTGCGTCTGTGCTTGATCCGGTTGTTAACAACGCACGGCGCGGGGAAATGATCAATCGAAATACGCCGCATGGACTTCAGGGGCACTTGATCGATCATTGAGAACAAGGAACGCTCACGCGCGCTGCGGCCTTCTCTGAACCTACCCACTCGCGACTGCCTCGAAGCAGCAGCTAACGATTAATCTGTGGTTGATCGTGCAGAACGACGTTCAACAGGGAACTGTGGACTTCAATGTGGCCGTTGTAATCAATAAGACCCAATTCCCGAAATTTGTTCATGAAAAAACTCACGCGAGATCGCGTCGTGCCGATTATCTCCGCGAGGGTCTCTTGGCTGATTTTCGCTATGATTGGCTCCGGCCGACCTTCCTTGCCAAAATTCGCCAGAAGCAGCAGGGTCCGTGCCAGGCGTTTCTCGCTCGAATTGAACAATTGATCGACCAGGTCCTCCTCGACACGACTGTTGCGAGCCAAGAGGTGCGCGATAAATAACTCGGCAAACGCTGGCTCTTCGTGGATCGCGCGGGTGATGTCTGTCTTTGTTATTCGCACGATCACGCATTCCGTCATGGCGGAGACTGTTGCTAGACGTAGCGGCTGTCCGGTCAAGCACCCTTCGCCAAAGAAATCGCCGGTTCCCAGAAGTGCAACCACGGCTTCCTTCCCCTGTTCGGAGACGACGGTGTTCTTGACTTTGCCGCTCCGAATGTAAAATACAGAATCCGCCGGTTCGCCCTGCGTGTAGACAATTTGATCTTTCCGATAATCGGAAATAGCTCGTCCCCCGTTCACTTTCGAGAGAAACACTTTGGGATCGAACGGGAGCTTTACTTCGCGTTTCATTGCTGGCCCTCCTTATCGTGAGGGGTAGAGGCCACGTCAGCCTCCCGCCAGCCTTGATTGTGAGCGAGGTAGGGTTTGCTGTCGGTAATGTACATTACCGTACCGGCGGAAATTGGTTCTTACAAGTATGTTTTGGGAAGATGAAAAGTGATGCGCGCCCGGACTAATTGATAACATTCACAAGATGCCTTCGTGAGACCCCGCCGATCCAGTATCGTGACTTGCCGTCGGCCGCGCGTAATCAAACCGGCATGCTCCAACTCCCCGGCAGCATTCGTGATAGTAGGCCGCTGGACACCCAGCATTTCGGCAAGCAGGCTCTGAGAGATCAATAGTACGTCATCGTCACCGCGGTCGTGCATCATGAGCAGCCAACGCGCCAGCCGCTCCTTGAGACTGTGCGCACCGTTGCACGCTACCGACACCAGGACCTGCTCAAGAAAGGCCTGCACGTAGGCGTTCATGAGGCGTCGGAAGGACGGCATCGACCCCATAGCCCACGCGAACGCCGCGCACGACATTCTTGCTGCGCTCCCCGGGATTTGGACGAGAAGCTGAACGGAGGAACTCTTGGCACCGAAGACGGCTTGGACACCGGTGCAACCCTCCCGACCGACGGTTGCCATCTCAATGACACTGCCATCCGCATAAACCGCCACCACCGAGACGACGCCGCTATCGGGGAAGAATACATGGTCGAGCGAACTATCAGCGTCCATGAGGACCTGCCCGCGTTGGCAGCGAATCTGTTCGAGCTCCGGCAGAAGCCGCTTGAGATCGCGGGATGGCAAGGCGAGTAAAAGCCGATTGCGGGGCCAATTTGATAATGCAGGCATACCCCTAAACCGCACCCGGTTCGCATTAGTTCCAAGACGTAGCGCGTTATGACGCCCTTATACGGTTTTCCCGTTCAACGCCAGGACCTTGGAATGCGTTCGGCTGCGAGAAATGTGAGCCAGTCAAAGCCAAAATCGTCGAATGCGCAGGTAAACAATTTTGTACAGATGGCACTCGGCCATCGGAGCTAGGTTGAGGCCAGAATCGTTTTTACAGGGAAGGAAATTATCATGTCTTTGCAGCATCGTTCGCCGGACCAAGGTGTCCGGACTGACCCTTGGATGTTGTTTTTGTGCGGAATGCTCGCAGAAAACGCGAATCATGCTGGCGACACCAGCCCAGGAGGGGAGGGAAACTCGCACCTACGAATGCGCCTGCGGTTACAGAGAAATGGTCAACGTGGCCATTCGTTGACGGGTATCGCCGGGGTCGCCGGCTTCGTTCCAGCTGGAGCGGCGGCGGCAGGCTTTGCTGGAGTAGTTGCGGGTGCAGCGATTTGAGTAGACGCGACATCGGCACCGGCGAAGATCATTAGGGTCGCAATCGCAAACACAGTTGTCAGTTTCATTGGAGGTACCTCACGGTTAAGCGGCCGGCCGGGCATTATCCATCGCGGACGAATAGCGAGAGCCGCGGCCGAATATGAGCACTCGACTTTTCCCGAGCGGAATTACCTGTCACCGGTAAATCGCGCTGATCAAATTCACCAATTACCAAGGCGCTAAAAACGAACCCGTTGAGTTTCATTTCAGCGGATGCATTCGAGTTAAAAAACCCTGACGCCGAACGGGCCGATACCAATTCCCCCACGCGGTCGGCCGTAATACTCGTATCCGGGCGCAGCATACCCGTAGCTAGTGGATCGCGTCTGACATTTGAATCCCGGAGGGGATTCCCAGCGGACTGGAGGCATGCGAGTCTGGCGCATGCGAACTGGAATTTCCATCACTCTCAAGCCTGCCGATCGCCGCCGTCTGAAGGTGCTCGCGCGGGA
>JBGPOB010000271.1:0-5193 GCA_041487815.1 Xanthobacteraceae bacterium
AGTCCTTGACCACGTAGTCAATCTGGCGTTGCAGCGCAGTCCCATCGACCTTGAGCTCGGATGTGAAAGGGGTCAAGGGCGCAACGATCAGTCCGGGGGTTTGCATGTTCGTCTCCGTGGCGGGCTATCGCAATTCACCGCAGTCATTCCGGGACGGCGCGTAGCGCCGGGCCCGGAATCCAGATGCAGGCTCCGACAAGCGTCTGGATTCCGGGTTCGCCGCTTCGCGGCGCCCCGGAATGACGGAGGAGATGCACCGAGCGAACAACTGATATCGCTCCGGCGCAGTCTTTGCTACGGGGGGGATGGCTTGATCTTTGTCTGGGTGCCAGCAACCCTCTCGACCCAGATTGAAATCGAATGCCGCAAGGCTGAAAGCGACCCATGCTGCTGACCGGTCAGGAATACCTCGAAAGCATCCGTGACGGCCGGCGGGTTTATGTCGGCGGTGAGCTGGTTGAGGACGTGACCACACACCCGGCGTTCCGCAATGCCGCGCATTCCTTTGCCATGATCTATGACCGCAAGCGCGCGTCAGAGAACCGCGATGTCATGACCACCGAGGAGGATGGCGAAACCTTCTCGACCTACTTTCTGCTGCCGCGCACAAGGGAGGACTTGCAGCGCCGGTTTGAGACCCATCGCCGTATCGCGTCCTGGACGTACGGGCTGCTGGGGCGCTCGCCGGACAATTTCCCGAGCTACGTCAGCGGGCTGGTCATGGACCCGCCGATGTTCGATCGCATCCGCCAGGGCTTCGGCGAGAACATTGTCAAATATTACAAGCATATGCGCTCCAACGACATCTTCGCGTCCCACACCGTGACCAATCCGCAAGGCTGGCGGATGCCGAATCCGGCCGATACGCAAAAGCGCACGCCGCCGACGCTGCGTGTGGTGGCCGAGGACGACAGCGGCGTCACTATCAACGGGCTGAAGATGCTCGGCACCGCGCTGGTGTTCTGTCACGAAACGTGGTGCGGCAACCTTCAGCCGGTTGCGCCGGGGCAGATCAAGGAGTCGATCACCTGCGCGGTGCCGCTGAACGCGCCGGGCGTCAGCATCTGGTCGCGCAAGCCCTACGAGCGCTACGCCGTGAGCGAGTTCGACAATCCGCTGGCCTCCCGCTTCGACGAGAACGACGCCGCGGTGCTGTTCGAGAACGTGCATGTGCCGTGGGAGCGCGTGTTCTGTCACGACAACGTCGAGATGACGCGCGAAATCTACATGCGCACGCCGGGCCACGCGATGGCCAATCATCAGGCCAACGTGCGCTTCCTGGAAAAGCTCAAGCTGATCGTCGGCATCGCCAGCAAGATCGTCGACATGAACGGCGCCAGGGGCGTGCCGGCGGTGCAGTTCACGCTCGGCCGGCTCGCGGCGATGCAGGCGACGCTCGAAGGCCTGATCATGGGCCAGATCAACTGCGGCGAGGAGCAGGTGCCGGGCTTTCACACCGTCAACCGCCGCTACGTCTATGCGGCGCTGCACTGGTGCACCAATCATCACTCGGAGATCTGCGACACCGTGCGCGAGCTGATGGGCGCCGGCGTGTTCCAGATGCCGGCCGATGTATCGGTGCTCAACGACCCGAAATTGCGCGAGACCTTCGAAACCTACTGGTCGGTGCCGGGCCAGTCGGCACAGGACCGCATGAAGCTGCTCAACCTTGCTTGGGATCTGCTCGGTTCGGACTTTGCCGGACGGCACATGCAGTACGAGAAATTCTATGCCGGGCCGGCGTTCGTGATGAACAGCTACAGCAACCTCGCCGGCCGGTGGGACGAGTGGGCCGGAACGGTGGATGAACTGCTGGCCAGTTACGACGCGCCGGACGCGGCGAAGAGCAAATAACCGCGACATTTCGTGCTGTTATGCCGCCCGGCTGCCCAGTTTTTGGGACTGGTCAGGTTCCGAGCCCTATGTCATGCTTTTGAGCAATGCTGCCGGCGCGAAAAGGCAAAGCTCGTCGAACCGGATGATTCAATAGGCGGCATGGCGGACGCGGCCATGCCGCGCAGGGGAGGGTAAATATGCGAACAAGACCAAACAAGTTGCTCATCACGATGGGCGTGGCGCTCGCTGGCGGGATGATGGCAGCGCTTTTGGCGCCGGCTCCGGCCGCGCATGCGCAGGCCGGCAAGACCTTCGTCATGAAGCTGACCACTGCCACCATCAACGACACGCAGCACGAATGGCTGAGGCGGTTTGTGGCGGCGGTCGAAAAGGATTCCGGC
This sequence comes from Xanthobacteraceae bacterium, assembly GCA_041487815.1. GTDB lineage: Bacteria > Pseudomonadota > Alphaproteobacteria > Rhizobiales > Xanthobacteraceae > CANJBX01. The sequence goes on from JBGPOB010000271.1 coordinate 2,238, forward strand.
GGACGGATCAAAGGCGAAATCTATCCGGCCAGCCAGCTCGGCCCCATTCCGCGCCAGATCGAAGGCGTGCAGTTTGGATCGATCCAGGCCTGGATCGGCCCGCCGGAATTCCTGGTTGGCGTCGACAAGCGCTACGAGGCGCTGAGCGCGCCCGGTCTGTTGAACAGCTTCGACCAGATGGTGAAGGTAATCAGCGATCCGGCCGTCAAGAAGATGATGCTCGAATTGGGCGAGAACAAGGGCCTGGAGGGGATCGGTATCGCGCCGATCGGCCCGTCGTCGATCGCCATGCGGAAGCAAGTGAAAAATCTGGCCGATTTCAAAGGCACCAAGCTCCGCGTGCTGGCTTCGCCGTTCCAGCTCGAAATGGTCCGGCGGATGGATGCGTCGCCGGTGGCCATGACCCTCGGAGACGTTTTGCCCGGCCTCCAGCAGGGCGCCATCGACGGCGCGCTTGCCACCATCACCGTCTTCACCACTTTTCAATACGTGGATGTGGCAAAATACGTCATCGAATCCGACCAGCCGTACTTGAACTCGATCATCGTGATGAGCAAGAAGTGGCTAGCGACGTTGCCGCCGGATTTGCAGAAGATCGTGCGCGATGACGGCGCGAAAGTATCGAGCGAGATCGTCCCGTTCGTGAAGGAGTTTTTCGCCAAGCAGCGCGACGTCTGGAAAGGCAAGGGCGGAGTGCTGATCAGCCTGCCGGCAGCGGAGCAGGCTGCCATGGTCGCGAAGGTCACAACCATCGGCGAGGATCTGTCGAAGGACAATGCGGACCTGAACAAGGCCGTGAAGCTCGTGTTCGATTCGGCAAAGCGCAACAAGTAGCCGTTGTCGGCGCCCGGGCCCATGGATCATCTTTGCTCGATGAATCCGTGCCCGGGCGGCGCGGCGGAGCATCCGTGACGGCTGGCCAGGGGGGCGCGTCAACCGTGGGCATGGAATGATCGATACCGTGTTGCGGGGCGTGCGTGCGTTCATCGCCATCCTGCGCGTGCTCGCCGGCGTGCTGCTGGTCGCCAGCGTCGGCCTCAACTTTGCAAACGTTATCGCCCGTTACTTTTTCAATGCCTCCCTTTACTGGGCGGAAGAGGTGATGCTGTACCTCATGGTCGGCTGCGTGTTTCTCGGCAATGGCGTCGTTGCCTGGTCCGGCCGGCAAATCAGGATGGACGTCATTGTCGGCATGATGCCCCCGAGAGCGCGCGAGGCGCTCCATCTGTTTTCCGAGCTCGTTCTCATTGCGACGGCTTTGACGATCGTCGCCTTTGCATGGCCGGTGATCGGGGACCTCTACAACTTCGATCAGCGCAGCCAGTCCGCCGAAGTTCCGCTGTTCGTTCCACAGGCATTGATCCCGGTTGGACTCGGCATCATGGCGCTCCTGGTGGTTGTGCGGTTGATCACTGGCGGCGATCGCGGCGCGTCCGGCACTTCAAGCCATTGAACGGCAACAGGGCAGAGCGCGGAAAGCAACATCGATGTCGGCCGTACTAGCTTATTTTGCCCTGCCTGCGGCGCTACTGGTTCTCGGCTTGCCGATATTTCTTGTGCTGCTCGTGACCTGCCTGGTCGTCGTGCTGTTCATCGCCGAAGTGCCGACCGATGCCGTCCAGACCTTCCTGTTCAGCGGGCTGGACAATTTTCCGCTGCTGGCGGTGCCATTTTTCGTGCTGGCCGGAGAAATCATGGCGCAGGGCGGCATCGCGCGCCGGGTCGTGGTGTGGGTGATGTCGCTGATCGGCGGCGTGCGCGGATCGCTCGGGGTGACGACGGTCGCGGCCTCCGAATTGTTCGGCGCAATGGCGCACACCGCGGTCGGCACCGTCGTGGCCGTGGGCCGGATGATCTATCCGTCGCTCAAGGAGAACGGCTACAACGAGCGCTTTGCGGTCGGCCTGATCGCTTCGTCGGGCGCCATCGCCGTCGTGATCCCGCCGTCGATCGCGATGATCCTTTATTCGGTATCGGCGCAGCAGTCTGCGGTCGCCCTGTTCACCGCCGGCATTCTGCCAAGCCTGCTGATCGGCTTCGTCGATGCTCTCTACGTGATGATCTACGCCCGCATCAAGGCGGTGCCGCTTACCTCGAAGGCGCGCTGGGTGACGATCTGGGCGTCGACCAAGGAGGCGAGCTGGTCGATCGGGACGGTCGTGGTGATCTTCGGAGGCATCTACGGCGGCGTCTTCACGCCGACGGAGGCCGCCGGCGTCGCCGTGATCTATTCGCTGTTCGTGACCATGGTGGTTCACCGCGAGATCGGCTTGCGCGATCTCTGGCGCATTATTCAAAGCGCGGTGTTCCTGATCTCGCAAATCCTGATGATCGTCACGGCAGCAGGCCTCTACTCCTGGCTGTTGACGACCAGCGGCATGCCGCAGCGGATCATCGCCGAAATCCACGCATTGAATATGCCGACATGGGCATTGCTGCTGTCGCTCAACGTGGTTCTGCTGATCATGGGCAGCTTCCTCGAGCCGCCGGCTGCGATTCTGATCATGACGCCGCTCCTTCTGCCGCTGGTGCAGAGCGTCGGCGTGGACCCTGTGCACTTCGGCATCATCATGGCGGTCAATCTGAGCATCGGCATGTATGCGCCGCCGTTCGGGCTCAACCTGTTTGCCTCGCAGGCGGTGTTTCAGACGCCGCTCGGCAACATCTATCGGGGCGTGCTGCCGTTCCTGGCGATCAATTTCTGCACGCTCCTCGTCATCACCTACGTGCCGGCGATCTCGATGGTGTTGCTCGGAAAGTAACGTTGCGTGGCGCTTTGGCGGGGCTGCCATTCGTTCACCTTCCTTGCGGGTGCGCGACCGCTTGCGCCATGATGCCGGCCGGCAAAACCTGGTGAAAGCGGAAGTGTGATGCGCCGCAGCATTTACATCGATGAATATGCGCATAAGAGCCCGATTCCGAACGCATCCCGCATCGGAAACATCATCGCCTCGGG
>JBGPOB010000272.1:0-5144 GCA_041487815.1 Xanthobacteraceae bacterium
AGGACTGCGCCTCGATCTGCGCGGCGCAGCCGGTGACGACGATGCGTGCGTCATTTTTCTCGCGCGCGATCTTGCGGATGGTCTGCCGCGCCTGGCGCACGGCTTCGCCCGTCACGGCGCAAGTATTGACGACAACGACATTATCGAGGCCGACGCTCGCAACGTTGCGGCGGATCACTTCCGACTCCGAGGCGTTGAGCCGGCAGCCGAACGTGATGACATCGACGCTCATGCGCGCTTGCCTTCGGCGAACAATGACGGGTCGAAGCGTCCCTCGAATTCGTATTCGACCGGGCCGGTCATCAGGATGTGATCGTCGCTTTCGCGCCATTCGATCAGCAGGTCGCCGCCCGGCAAGGTGACGGTGACTTTGCGGTTGGCGCGCCGTGTGCGCGCGGCGGCAACCGCGGCGGCGCAGGCGGCGGAGCCGCACGCCTTGGTGAGGCCGGCGCCACGCTCCCAGGTGCGCACGATCAGATGCTCGCGCGACTTGACGTGGCAGAGCGAAATGTTGGCGCGCTCTGGAAAGATCGGATGATTTTCCAGCATTGGGCCGATCTTGGCGAGATTGTAGGCGTTCACGTCATCGACCCAGAATATGGCGTGCGGGTTGCCGACGCTCACCACCGACGGCGAATGCAGGATCGGATCGTCGATCGGCCCGATCTGCAACTCGATGGCGCGGGTGTCGCGGAACTCCTCCGCCAACGGAATGTCCTTCCAACCGAATTTCGGCGCACCCATATCGACGGTCGAGACCAGCGGCTGGCTGTCCTGCCAACAGTTGACGATGCCGGCGCTGGTCTCGAATGCCAGTTTGCGCTTGCCGGTTTCCTTGAACATCATGTCCGCGAGGCAGCGCATGCCGTTGCCGCAGGCGCCGGATTCCGAGCCGTCGCTGTTATAGATTCGGATAAATGCGTCCGTACCGGGCGTGCGCACCGGATAGACCGCCATCATCTGATCGTAGGGCGCGCCGTTCGTTGCGGCGGCCGCCCGGGCATCGGCGGCGGTGATCGGGGCTGGCGTCGGGCGCATGTCGACGACCACGATCTCGTTGCCGAGACCATTCATTTTCACGAAGGCGTGGTTGGCGAGCGCGCTCATTGTACAAAATCAAATCACCGCGCGCTTTATATGGGCAATTGCCGTCCGTTGGCCAGCCGCGCCGTGCGGTCCATGCAAGGCAGCGCCTGCTGATCCAGGGCCGTGACTTGTCCTTGGGGTTGGAGGATATTCACCAGCGATCTGGTCGGCCTTGTGTCGGAGACAGTCATGCTGCGGTCATACCTTGCCTCGATCGCCGGCGCCGCCTGCATCGCGCTCTCGATCGCGTCGCAGGCAGCCGCGCAGGAGGCAAAACCCGCACCCGCTCCGGCGGCCCCGGCCGAGGCCGCCCAGCCTGCGCCCCCCGACGATGCATTTGGCGTCGAAGTCACGCTGACCGAACAAACCATCATCTACTTCAAGGGCAGCGGCAACTGGGATGCGGCGTTCGACACGCTTCTCGATGCGTTCAAGACCGTGAATGCATACCTTGCGCGGCAGGATATCAAGGCGGTCGGTCCGCCGATGACGATCTACATCGCGACCGACGACACCAGTTTTTCGTTCAATGCCGCCGTCCCGATCGCCGAAGAGCCCAAGGATCCGCCGAAGGGCGACATCGCCGTCGGCAAATCGCCCGGCGGACGCGCCTTGAAATTCGTCCATCGCGGCTCCTACGATTCGATGGATTCGACCTACGAGGCCATTACCAATTTCCTCGACGAGCGGCAGCTCGACGCCAGGGAATTGTTCATCGAGGAATATCAGACCGATCCAATCACCACGCCGGAAGATAAACTGGTGATCGATATCTACGTGCCGGTGCGGTGAACTAGCCGCGGTGATTGCGCGTTACAGCTCCCACAACTCGCCCGGCCGCAGCAGCCGGAACTGCCCGGGCGTAACACCCGCCGCGGCGCGCGCTTCGGTAAGCGCGGCAACCGGCGCATCGATGGCTTCGTCGGTGAGTTGGAACGTGCCGTAGTGATGGCCGAGCGCGCGTTCGGCGCCGCAATCGCGATAGGCCTGCACCGCTTCGGCCGGATTCATGTGCAGGTCGCGCATGAACCAGCGCGGCTCGTAGGCGCCGATCGGCAAGATCGCGAGGCGCAACGGCCCGTGCTGCCGACGCGCCTCGCGAAAATAGTGGCCGTCGCCGTATCCGGAATCGGCAACGTGATAGATGCGCCCGGCAGGCGTTTCAATCACGAACGCAGCCCACAAAGCCTTGTTGCGGTCCATGAGCCCGCGCGCCGACCAGTGGCGCATCGGCGCGAGCGTAACCGCAACATCGCGCGACAAGGCAACGCGCTCGCCCCAGTCGTGCGATTCCACGCCGATATTGGCGTCATGGGAACGGATGATCGTGTCGTTGCCGAGCGGCGCGATGACGCGCGGCCGGTGCGGCGTTGAGAGCGCAATCAGCGTGGCCGCGTCGAGGTGGTCGTAATGATTGTGGGAGACTAGGACAACGTCGATCGGCGGCAGGGCTTCAAAGGCGATGCCGGGGTCGTTGACGCGTTTCGGTCCCAAGAAACTCACAGGCGAAGCGCGCTCCGACCACACCGGATCGGTCAGGATGTTGAGGCCCGCGGCCTGGATCAATAAGCTGGCGTGCCCGACATACGAAATGCGCCAGGTGTTGTCGTCGACGCGCCGTGGCGGCCGATCATTGAACGGACTTGGCGCCCAGACGGGCCATTCCGCCTTGTTGCGCTCCGCGTACCATTGCAGCAACTGCGGAAGACTCTTCGGCGCGCTTCCATGCTCCGCGTCGAGAAAGCGTGCGCCGTCGAAATGGCCGGAAACCGGACCGTCGTAATAGCGGAACGGCATGGTGCGTTCGACTCCAATGCCGGTAGTGACGCCAAGCGCGCCAAGGCCGGTGAAAAGGTGGCGACGGGTGAGGGGCATCGAATTTACTCGATCAACGCGATGCCTTCGGCGCGCGCAGCGGCGGCGAGTTCGAGGTCGAGCGTCGCCAATGCTATGCCCTCGCGCCGGGCCAATTCGAGGTACACGGCGTCGTAGAACGTTAGCCGGTGTTGTCGCGCGAGAGCGAATACTGCGGACTCTTCCGGTCGGGAAACGGCGATAATTGGAATGCGCGAGAGATTCTCCAGTGCATTGGAAACGAGTTGGGTTGAGATTCTTCCGCGTCGTTCGCCCGTCAGCATGGCATTGCGAACTTCAAACCACCAATGCTGTGGAACCAGAACGTCATCTGTTGCGGACCGCTCCCACGCTTGCGCGGACTCCGAGAAATTTTCATCCGGAAAGAACCAGCTCGCGGTTATCGAGGCATCCAGGACAAACGGCATCTCCGGTCCTATTTTCGTCCCTCATCCCGCCACGCAAGAATCTCCTCGCGTGTTACCGGCTTGGTCCTTTTTCGAATTTCCAAAATCGCGGCCCGCGCTTCGGCAATCTCGCGGTGCTGATGCACAGTGCGTGGAACCAACGCCGCAATGGGTTTGCCATGCCGTGTGATTTCGATCGTTTCGCCACGCTCAACTTCGTCCAAAAGTTCGGCGAGTTTTGCCTTGGCAATAGAGGCTTGAATTTGCTTCATTTTCAATTGACCGGTCAATTTGACTAGTCAATATTATGCCCATTCGAATGTTCTGTCAAATGCGGCACGGCCAATCTTGTCGTGGCAATCATTGACCGGCAGTGGATGCGACACTAGGTTCCGCTCGCTCTCGACAGAGCTGTAACTGCCCATTCGCCGACCGGTTCCCGAAGCCGGCGGCCAACGCCCGACAGCGCGATGCGCCCTCGGGCGCGAAAGTGTTTTGTGAACCTCATCCTGAGGAGTCGCCGAAGGCGGCGTCTCGAAGGATAGCAACAGGGCGACCTCGCCCTTCGAGACGCGCGCGGCGCGCGCGCCTCAGGACGAAGCCGAGGAATTCGATGTTCGACAATCTGTCGGAAAAGCTTGCCGGCATTCTCGACCGCCTGACGCGGCGGGGCGTGCTGTCGGGCGCCGACGTCGACGCCGCCGCGCGCGAAGTGCGCCGCGCGTTGCTCGAAGCGGATGTCGCGCTCGACGTCGCGCACGCCTTTATCGACAAGCTCAAGGAACGCGCCGTCGGCATCGAGGTCATCAAGTCGGTGACGCCTGGCCAGATGGTCGTGAAGATCGTGCACGACCTATTGATCGAGACGCTGGGATCGAGCGCGCAGCCGATCGATCTTAATGCGCCGGCGCCGGTCGCGATCATGCTGGTCGGCCTGCAAGGCTCCGGCAAAACGACGACGGCAGCCAAGATCGCGCGCCGCCTCGCCGACCAGATGAAGCGCAAGGTCTTGATGGCCTCGCTCGACACGCGACGTCCCGCGGCGATGGAGCAGCTTGCGGTGCTGGGCCGGCAAGTCGGCGTCGAAACCCTGCCGATCGTCGCCGGGCAGACGCCGGTGCAAATCGCCAACAGGGCCATTCAGGCGGCTCGCCTCGGCGGCTTCGACGCCGTGTTGCTCGACACCGCCGGCCGTATCACGCTTGACGAGGCGATGATGGCGGAGGCCGCCGAGGTCAAGCGCGCCGCAAACCCGCATGAAATCCTGCTCGTCGCCGATGCGCTGACCGGTCAAGACGCCGTCAATCTTGCGCGCGCTTTCGACGAGCGCGTCGGGTTGACCGGCATCGTGCTGACGCGCGTCGACGGCGATGGCCGCGGCGGCGCGGCGCTCTCCATGCGTGCCGTGACCGGAAAGCCGATCAAGTTGATCGGCACCGGTGAGAAGATCGATGCGTTGGAAGATTTCGATCCCGCGCGTATCGCGGGCCGCATTCTCGGCATGGGCGACATTGTTGCGCTGGTCGAGAAAGCCGCCGCGACGATCGATGCGGAGAAGGCCGCGCGCACCGCCGAGCGCATGCGCAAGGGCCAGTTCGACCTCAACGATTTGCGCGAGCAGCTCGAAGGCATGATGAAGATGGGCGGTATCGGCGGCTTGATGGGCATGCTGCCGGGCATCGCGAAAATGAAAAATCAGCTCGCAGCCGCGCACATGGACGACAAGGTGCTCAAGCGCCAGGTCGCCATCATCAATTCGATGACGCCGCGGGAGCGGCGCAACCCGGATGTGCTGAA
>JBGPOB010000273.1:0-5136 GCA_041487815.1 Xanthobacteraceae bacterium
CGCGATTTTGCGCCGATATCGATGCTGGCGGCTTTTCCGCTGTTGATGGTCGTCGGCGCGGACCATCCGGCGAAATCGGTGAAGGAATTTATCGCCTGGGCCAAGGCCAACCCCGACAAATCGAACTACGGCACATCGTCGACAGCGTTTACGCTGGCGACTGAACTGTTCAAGCTCAAAACCGGCGTGCCGGCGGTCGGTATCCCCTACAAGAGCGGCAATGAAATGATTCTGGGGGTGCTCGGGGGCCAGTCCGCGATGATCATCGTCGATCCGCCGCCTGCGGCCGAACAAGTCAAAGCCGGCAAGGCGCGTGCGCTGGCTGTCACCGCCGCCACGCGGCTCGATGAACTGCCGGATGTTCCGACGATGGACGAAGCCGGTTATCCCGAGGTCCACGTCGCGCTGTGGAGCGGCGTATTCGCGCCGAAGCAAACACCGCAACCGATCGTCGCCAAGCTCGAAGGCGAGCTGCGCAGGATCATGCAGACGGCCGAGGTGAAGCAGAAGTTCAGGGCGATGGCGACCGGAACGGTAGGCAGCACATCGCAGCAATTCGCCGAGGTCATCGCGCGCGAGACGGCGATGTGGCGCGACGTCGCACGCGCCGCGAATTTGCACCTGGAATGATATTGGGCGTGATCACGTTCCGGACGGCAACATCAGCCGTGAATTTCTAACCGACGTGCAGCGCTGGTACGTCAAGGTCGGCGTCGTACGGTCCGAGGCGACGATGGATCAGGTCCTCGATCGACGTTACGCGGAAGCCGCCCTGAAAAAACCCGGGCCGTTCAAACTGGAGAACTCCGCCAGTCCCCTGAAGGGGTGCGGAAGATAGCCCGTTACCCGAACGCGAAGCCCGTGCTATCGCGCTTGATCCTCCGGAGCGATGGAATCTTCGCCGCGAGGATCGACTTCGCCCGGCCGCGCCATGGTGAAATAGTCTTCCACGACGCAGTAATCCATGTAGCCCATGCGCGCGATCGGCCGCATCTTGCGCACATCGATCATGCCGTCGACGATGATCGAGTCGTCGATATGAATGCCGACCACCTCGCCGATGACGATGTGCGAACGGTTCGGCTTGCCATCGGAGGCGATCAGGTCGACGGTTTTGTAATACTTGCATTCCAGCGCCACCGGCGAGCGCGCGACCCGGGGCGGCTTGACGTTGCGGCACGCAACCATCTCAAGTCCGACGGCATCCGGTTCGCTCACGCCGGCGGGAAATTCCGCCGATGACGCGTTCATCTGCTCTCGCAAATCCCAGGTCGCGAGATTGAATACAAACTCGCCAGTCGCTTCCGCATTGGTCTGCGAGTGCTTGCGCGGCGCGCTTGAAAAAATAACCCATGGTGGATAGCCGGAAACGAGATTGAAAAAGCTGTAGGGCGCAAGGTTGACGGCCCCCTTGGGATCAAGCGTCGATATCCATCCGATCGGTCGCGGCACGACCAGCGCCGTGACCGGGGAATGTTTCAAGCCGTGCTTTTCGGTTCGGGGATCGTAGAACATTGCTGGCCTTGTTTTAGACGACGCCGTCGGCGCGCAGCTTCGCGATGTCCCTATCTGACAATCCGATTTCGCGCAAAATTTCGTCGCTGTGCTGCCCGAGCAGCGGGGGCGCCCGCTCGTATTGCGGCGGCGATTGCGCCATCCGGATCGGGCTTGCCACTTGCGGCACGGTGCCGGCGCTGGGATGGGGCAGGTCCAGGCGCATGCCGCGGTGCACGATCTGTGGATCGGCAAACACATCCGGAATTGAATTTATCGGCCCGCATGGCACGCCGGCGGCTTCCAGCGCGGCCACCAGGTCCGCGCGCTTCCATTGTGCAAAGATCGCGGCGATCATCGGCATCAGCGTTTCCTTATTGCGGACGCGATCGGCGTTCTTGGCGTAGCGTTCGTTGGCGGCGAGCTCGGGCCGGCCCAGCGCGTGGCACATTTTCGCAAACTGGCTGTCGTTGCCGACCGCGAGCACAACGTCGCCGTCGCCGCATTTGAAGACATCCTGCGGCATGATGTTGGGATGGCGGTTGCCCTGCCGCTGCGGCGTGCGGCCGGACATCAGGTAGTTCATTGCCTGGTTCGCCAGCACCGCCGTCTGCACGTCGAGCATGCCGATGTCGATGCAGTCGCCATGGCCGCTCACTTCGCGGCCGGCAAGCGCCGCCAGCACGGCGACGGACCCATACATGCCCGTCATCAGATCGAGGATCGGGATGCCGACCTTCTGCGGACCGCCGCCGGGGCGGCCATCGGCTTCGCCGGTGATGCTCATCAGGCCGCCCATGGCCTGAATCAGAAAATCGTAGGCAACCTTGCTGGCCTTGGGACCGTCCTGGCCAAAGCCGGTGATCGAGCAATAGATCAGGCGCGGATTGACGATCTTGAGGTCGTCGTAGCCGAGGCCATGGCGCGCCAATGTGCCGACCCTGAAATTTTCCAGAAGAATATCGGCGCGCGCCGCCAGCCTGCGCACGATTGCCTGACCTTCCGGCTTGTCGATGTTAAGCGTCAGCGACCGCTTGCCGCGATTGACCGAAAGGTAGTAGCCGGATTCGCGCGTCTGCGAGCCATCGCGGGCTTTGAGAAACGGCGGGCCCCAGCCGCGCGTATCGTCACCGTCACCCGGGCGCTCGACCTTGATGACGTCAGCCCCCAGGTCGGCCAGCAATTGGCCCGCCCACGGTCCTGCCATGACGCGGCTGAGGTCGAGTACCTTGATGTGGGAGAGCGGGCCGGCCACGCCAAATCCTAGGGTTTGATCGCGAAAAGTTGCAAGGCTTTCCCGCCTTCGCGAAGCCCGCTTCGGCGGGCGTAGCGAGGTCGAATAAGATCACACCCAGAATCAAAATGTTAGCGAGGCAAGCCGATTCAATCCGGGCTGATCAGAGTCCGCCGATGATTTCGAATTGCAGGAGCCGGGTTTTGGAAAAAATCATGCGTCAATCGTCAATGCCGTGCAGGCTGCGGCAGTTGGGAGTGGCTGGCCTTGTGCACCGTCGGCATCACCATGCGGGCGACGATCGGGATCACCAGAAGACTGCAAATCGGCGACAGCAGCATCCCGCCGACGATGACGCAGGCCAGCGGCTGCTGCACCTGCGATCCGATGCCGGTCGAAAGCGCGGCCGGGACAAGCCCGATGCAGGCCGAGAATCCGGTCATGAATACCTGTCGCATCCGTGTCTCGGCGGCGCGGATGATCGCGTCCTCGCTGCTCAGGCCCTCCTCGATCTCGCGGCGGATGTAGGATACCAGCAAGATCCCGTCCATCGCCGAAACGCCAAACAGCGAGATGAAGCCAACGGCGGCCGAAACGCTGGCGTTCAGGCCGGCGACGTAGAGGCCGAGAATACCGCCCGCGACCGCGAACGGAATGCCGGAGAGCGCGACCAGGCTGTCGCGCACGGAATTGAACAGGCTGTAAAGCAGCGCCAGGATCAGCAGCAGACTCAGCGGCACGATCAGCGCCAGGCGCTTTTTGGCCTCGACCAGCGCGCCGAATTCCCCGGACCATTCGATCCGATATCCCTGTGGTGTCGGAACGTTATGCGCCACCCGCGCTTGCGCATCGGCGACGGTCGATCCGAGATCGCGCTCGCGTACGCTGAATTTCAGAGGAATGAACCGCTGGCCGTTCTCGCGGTAGATGTAGGCCGCGCCGGTCTCCAGCTTGACCTCGGCGATGTCGCTGAGCGCAATGTAGGTGGTCATCTGCTTCGGATCGCCGCTCGGCAAGGCGACCGGCACGGCGCGGATGGCATCGATATTGTCGCGGTACTGCGGCGCCAACCGCACCGTGAGTGCGAAGTTCATCTCGCCTTCATATACCCGCGTCACCTCCTGCCCGCCAATCGCCGCCTGCACCACCGCGTTGATGTCGCTGACGGCAATGCCGTAGCGCGCCGCCTTCGTGCGATCGATCCGGATCACGAGATTGGGCTGGCCGAGCAGATCGAAAGCGGCGGGATCGGTGACGCCCGGCACTTGCGCGATGTCGGCTTTTACAAGTTTCGACAGACGTTCGAGTTCGCTCAGATCGCGGCCGAAAATCTTGACCGAATTCTCGCCCTTCACGCCGGATACCGCTTCCTCGATGTTGTCCTGGATATACTGAGAGAAATTGAAGTCGACGCCAATGAATTCGCGCTCCAATTGGGCGCTCATCTGGCGGACGAGTTCCGCCTTCGTCAGGCCCGGCGGCCACTCCCCGGTCGGCTTCAGCGGCACGAAAAACTCGACGAGGAACGAGCCGTCGGGATCGGTGCCGTCGTCGCCGCGGCCCTGCTCGGAAACGACCGTGCTCACGGGGGGGTAGCTCTTGAGTACGTTGCGTATGCGTGCGACGGTATCGACGCCGGCCTCGAGCGTGATTGTCGGCGGCATCAGTGCGCGGATCCAGAGATTGCCTTCTTCGAGCTTGGGTAGAAACTCAGTGCCGAGCCGCGCTCCGAGCAAGCCGCAAATGCCGAGGAACACGAGCGCAATCGCCGCCGACACGCGATAGTTGCGCACCGCCAGCGGCAGGATCGCCTGATACAATCCGCGAATCCCGCGCACCACGAAAGTTTCGACCTCCGCCACGCGCTCCGGCAACAGAACGGACGACAGCACCGGCGTGATGGTGAAGGTCGCGATCACGGCGCCAAGCAATGCATAGGCATAGGTGCGCGACATCGGACCGAAGATCTGGCCCTCGACGCCCTGCATCGTGAACAACGGCAGGAATGCGGCGATGGTGATGATCACCGAAAAGAAGATCGGTTTGTCGACCTCGATGGCCGCCGTCAGGATGCGGTGCAGCTTGTCGCTCAGGTGTCCGTGACGGGACTCGGTCTGGCGCGAGGAGTAGTGCGCGATATGGCGAAAAATATTTTCCACCATGATCACCGTCGCATCGACGATGATTCCGAGATCGATCGCGCCAACCGAGAGCAAGTTGGCGGATTCTCCCCGCAGCACCGTGATGATGACGGCAAGAAAGAGTGCCACCGGAATGGTCGCGGCGACGATCAGCGCGCAGCGAAGATTACCGAGAAAAATCCATTGGATCAGGAATATCAGCGCGATGCCGAACAACATGTTGTGCAGAACGGTCTGTACGGTAAGGGCAACGAGGTCGCCGCGATC
>JBGPOB010000274.1:0-5124 GCA_041487815.1 Xanthobacteraceae bacterium
GTCCAGCAAAATGCTCCATGCTGCGCTTCTCCTTCTGATGCTTGAGGCCGTAACCACGGACCTCGTTTCACCATCAGCCTGAAGCGCAGCACCCAAAATCTCCGGCTATCCACAAGCCGGCCGGCCGATTACCCCATCTTTGGGCCATGAGCCGACATCGGCGTGCGATAGGCTGACGCTCCCGCTACCGATTTATTCGATCACCTCGTCGGCACGTGCGAGCAGCGATGGCGGCACGGTGAGGCCTAGTATCCTGGCGGCCTGGAGATTGATGGCCAACTCGATTTTGGCTGGCCGACGTAGCAGGCGCAACCGCCCTGGCGCCGCGGCAAACCTGTACGCCGCCCCCGCCGTTGGATAAGATGAACGCGATCCTACAATTGGGCAAACGACCAGTTTGAAGGGGGTCATTCGGTGCAAAAAATGATACTTGCGAGTCTCGCCGCGCTCGTGGCGGGCTTCCTGTTGCCATCGACAGCGCTCGCCCAGAGCTGCAACACCGCCGACCGCTCGGTCCTGTTGATCCTCGACGCGTCGGGCAGCATGAACGCCAAGCTGCCGAACGGCGAAACGCGCATCGCGGTCGCGCAGCGCGCCATCAAAGGCGTTGCCGGCTTCGTCCCGGCTCAAGCACAGCTTTCGTTGCGCATGTACGGCGCGCAGTCGGCGGCGAGCCAGAAGAATTGCCAGGACACAAATCTCGCCGTGCCATTCAGCCCGGCAAGCGCGAGCGGCGGCGCCATCACGAGTTCGGTCGACGGGGTGAAAGCGCAAGGATATACGCCGATCGCCTATTCGCTTGGGCAAGCAGCGGACGATTTTCCCGCCGACGCCAAGGAGCGCGTCATCGTGCTGGTCAGCGACGGCAAGGAGACTTGCTCGGGCGATCCGCTGGTAGCGGCCAAGGCGCTCGCCACCAAGGGCATCACCGTTCACACCGTGGGATTCGTTGTCGACACCGCCGCGCGCGGCCAGCTTCAGGCTATCGCGCAAGCGACCGGCGGGACTTATTTCGACGCGCCGGTGGGGCCGGAATTGCCGGACACGCTGAAGTCCGCGCTCAACGCCTGCAAGAAGCGAGTCGTGACCCTGCCGCCGAAGCCGCAACCCGGCAAGCTGCGCACCACGTCCGCGGTTTACACCCACGACATCATCAATTCGGAGACCGGCCAGAAGGTCGCGGTGTTCGACCGCGTCCAGACCCAGGTCGAACTGCCGGCGGGCATCTACGAAGTCAAATTCGGGCCGGGAAGCTGGAAGGGCATCGAGGTGCGCTCCGGCGAGACCACCACGATCTCGCCTGGAGAGCTAAAGGTTCAGGCCAGCGTTTTTGTCAACGCGGACGTCGTCGATTCAGAAACCGGCGAGAAGCATGGAACCTTCGACAACGTGTCGACGGTAGTGACCCTGATGCCCGGCGTCTACGATCTGCGGTTCCGCAAGGCTGAATGGCGCTTCATCAAGGTCGACGGCGGTAAGACGACCACGCTGCAGCCGGCCGCGGTCATCCTCGCTCCCGGCCTGAAGTGGGGGAAGGCGCGGATCACGACGCCGGATGGAACGGAAGTGTTCGGCTTCGACGCAGTCACTGCGCGGGCGGCACTGCCGCCGGGCGACTATGTGGTCGAGATCGACGGCAACAAATTCCCGTTCCCTGCCACCGAAGGCGAAGTGTTCGAGGTGAAGCCGCAATGAGCGGGGGGAAGCATGACGCGGTTCGGACGATTTGGTTCGGGCCGTTCTCAAGCGTCTTTGCGAAGGAGCGAGCGATGCGGAAGATTGACTTGCGCCACACCCGGAATGCAGCGCGCATCGCCGGCGCGCTCGCAACGGGCACGGTCATCGGCATCATGAGCGTTGCCGGCGAGCCCACGGCATGGGCGCAGGGCGGACAAGGAAGCAGGCCGGCTTGCGAACCAGGGGTACGGCCGTATGATTCCGGGTCTGACAATGGTGCTAGCGGAAAGCCATTAATTGAAATGCAAATCTGTGGCGAACGAGGTCGGCTCTCAACGTCGATGGGGGGAGCGCCCCTCGCGACCGAATTTGAACCTTCCCCAGCCTTTTTTGCGCCGCCCTTCATCGCAGGTGGATGGTTTGGCACCGCAATGGCGCCAGACTTATGCCAGGTGCCTTCAGGTTCCGACCTTCCCGGGGCGAAGGTCACGATGAGGCTAATTTCATACGTCTCGACCGCGGATGTCTCCATCACGATCACCTTGTCGCCTGACACCGAAAAGCCGAAACTGACGACAACCTCGGCGCCGCGCAAGGGCACGAAGGTCAGGCCCGGCGATACAATCAAGGTGACGATGAGGGCGAGCGAAAAATATGAAGATGCCGGACCCGGCTGGCAGACCGGCGTGAAGAAGGTCTTGTTGCGCGACGAAAGCCGAAACCAGGTCGTGCCGCCACACTGGGAAGGCACCGAGATGCGCCCCTGCAATCAGAAGCAATGGGAGCAAACGCTGCAAGTCACCTACACCGTTCCGCCGAACCCGCCGCCGATCATCCGCCTTCGCGCGATCGCCGAGGACTTTGCCGGCAACAAAGACGACGATGTCGGCGAGTTCCCCACCCAGGGCGATTGGTACGGCCGCTTCAAGTGGACGCACGACTGCCAGGGAACGATGGCGGATGTAACCCACGGCGACGCCGATATCACGCTCGATTACGATGGCCGCGGCAATCTGACCGGAACGCTGACGGGAAGCACGCCTCGGCGAACACAAACCCTCCCGTCATGTACCATGACCTATATTGCGCCCGGCACGTTTAGCGCAAAGTTGAAGGGTTCTTACACGCCCGGGCCGGAGACATTTTTCGTTGAAGCCAGTGAAGGTCAGACAACGCCAGGCCGAGCTTCCTTCAGTTGCACCTACGCGAACACCGTGAATGACTTGTATTTCTACGCGGCCTACGAAGCACCCATGTTCCGAGAGGCGTTTCGCGATCTGCGCCGCCAGCCGGATGGTAGCTGGAAATTGATCCCAGATGGCAAACACACACAGTCCGCCGGCGCCTCAACTTGCACGACGACGTATTCGCTGACTCTAAACCGCACACGGAACTGACGGCGCCCGGATGCGCCGCTAGCGCACACAGACGAGTTTCAAGTTCTCCATCACGGCGCGCGTGGCCTTGGCGACGGCGGCGGCGTCCTCACCCTCGGCTTCGCCAGTGAAAGGTCCGAGCCTGGCGCCGCCCGGCCGCTCCTGCGCTTCAGCCTCGATCTGCACACGGCCGTCGCGGTGAATCACCCTGCCGCGCACGACGTGCTTGGCGGCGGTGGAATCGGCGAGCCTGTTGTTCCGGTCGAGCGCGAGCGGGCACGCGTTGCGATCGAGCCACACTGTGAACGACGTCACCGGCTTGCCGTCACTCGGCCACTGCATGAGATAAACGAGGCGCGGAGGCGAGAGCCCGCCCGGAGGTGGTGTGGATGGCGCGAGTGGCGGAGTACCGAAGCCGTCCGCGAGCCCATCACCGTCCGGGATCGACGGTAAAGCGGTGCCGGGGTTTGGAGATTCTTGCGACGCAATGTCTTCAGGCGGCAGCTCGCTGCAACGTGCCGTATTGATGCACGAGAGCGACGGCCGCTGCTGGCACATCCGCCGCAGAATCGCTGTTGGCGCCGAGTTGAAATATTCTTGGCAATCGCTGACGCGGTTCGAGCCGGTCCAGCCGCCGCTGACTTCAATGTGCTGGCTGCAACAAATGATGGCCTGTGCGCGCCCCGGGGTCGCGGCGAGCGCGCCGGCGCCGGCGGCGAACAGAAGGCCGAGACAGATCGTTCGCATGCGCGGCCCTTTCGCAGTTTGCTTCAACTCGATCCCACCGCCGGTCATGGTTGCGCCCCAAGCTCCCTCAGATTCTTCTTGACGTTTTCGTTGGCAGGATCGAGTTCAAGGGCCTTGCGGAAGTCGGCAATGGCCTGATCGTTGCGGCCCGATGCGCTGAAAATCCCGCCGCGCATGATGTAGGCTTGCAGGGTGTTCGGATCGATGCGAATGGCCTGATTGAAATCCGCCAGGGCGCGATCGCTTTGTTTTTTGAAAAAATAGGCCGTGCCGCGCTGAACGAACAAGTGGGCGCTGCCCGGATTGAGCCGCAGTGCGCGGTCGAAGTCGGAAATCGCGCGATCATATTGCTGCTGAAATAAAAAGCTCATGCCGCGATTGAGGTATGCCATCGCGTTGTTTGGATCGAGCTTGATGGCCTGATCGAGGTCGGCGATCGCCTGCGGATAGCGACTCGTCATGAAATAGAGGCTGCCGCGATTGCTGTAGGCATCGGAGTTGTCGGGTTCGATGCGAACGGCTTCGTCCAGATCCTTGAGCGCCTGCTCGAACTGGCCCTTTGTAAGAAAGACAGCGCCGCGGCTGATTAGCGCGTCGACGTGGCGTGGATCGATACTCAAGGTGGCGTCGAAATCGGCGACGGCGCTATCGATTTGACCCATCGTGTAAAAGGTTCTGCCGCGCGCGAAGCGGGTCTCGGCTTCCTGCGGGTACAGGCGCACGGCCTCGTTGAAGTCAGCAAGCGCCTTGTCGTTTTGTCCCATTTGAAAATATACAACGCCACGATTGTGGCGCGCATCGCCATGCGTGGGTTTGCGCCGGAGCGCTTCGTCGAGGTCGGCGATGGCGCGGTCGAATTGGTTGCTCAGCATGTGCGCTTTGCCGCGATTGGCGAACGCCTCCGCAATTTTGTCGTTGGGCTCGCGCGCCAGCGTAATGATGCGGGTGCAGGCCGGAATGCTCACCGCGGGCGTGTCGCCGGCGCAGTCTTCCGCATCCGCTGCTGCAGCAGATCCGGCCAGCAGCAGGGCGGCGAGGAGCGCACCAAGCACGGAGCAAGCAAGCGGCATCGGAAAACGTCGCATTGCGCTCTCCTAGCTTGATTTATGACAATCCCAAGGCGCGCGGCAACGCACGGTTGGGTTCCCTAGCACCAGATCCTGACCATAGCATACAATGCTAGAGACCGTGCCAGCGCGCCTGGCGATTGGTGTCATGGCTGTGTGTTGTGCGTACCGAAAACCTAAACCCGGACATAGTGATGATGAAGCTCGCCAAGAATCGGACGTGAATTAATGGAACCGATCCGCTGAACCGAGCGAGA
>JBGPOB010000275.1:0-5115 GCA_041487815.1 Xanthobacteraceae bacterium
AGCGCCCAGACGCCTTCCTTCAGCGCCACCACCAAGGCATTCCATTGGAACGGCACGCCTTCGTGCACATCCTGGGTGCGCGCATAAACGAATATGTAGGCCGCCATCAGGATCGCCAGCATGATTCCGGGAACGATGCCGGCCGCAAACAGCTTGATCACGGACTGCTCGGCGGCGGCGCAGTACAGCAGCATCGCGATCGAGGGCGGAATGATGTTGTCGAGATAGCCGGCGCAGGTAATGACGCCGGTGGAGAATTTCTCGTCGTAGCCGCTCTTGCGCAGCTGCGGATAAAACAGCGGCCCGAGCGCGGCGACCGTCGCCGCCGTCGAACCGGAGATCGAGCCGTAGAGTGCCGCGGCGCCAACCGTCGTGATCGGCAGGCTGCCGCGGAAGCGGCCGAACAGCGCCATCACCAGCGCGACCAGCCGCCGCGCCATGCCGCCGCGTCCCATCATTTCACCGGCAAAGATGAAGAACGGGACCGCCAGCAGGGCGAAGTTCCCGATGCTGCCGAACATGATCTGCGGCACCGCGGTGGCCGGCACCGAAGTGAATCCGACGATCACGATGATCGAGGTCGACAGCAGGACGAGAAAAAACGGCAATCCCAGCACCAGGAGGGCGAGCGGAAGAATCAGCATCAGCCACAGCATGGGACCCGACCCTAGCGGCTCGCGCCGCGCAGCACGTTCGCTGCGGCGTGGCGTCGGACCGCCTCCACGACCGCCGCCACCGCCATCAACCCGAAGCCGAAGACGAACGAAAGATATGGAATCGTCATTGGGACGCCGGCGGTGATGCTCACCTGCCCGTTGTGCTGCATGATGAGCACGATCTTCCAGGCCTCCACGCAGGCAAAGCCGCAAAAGCCGACCATGGCGAGGAGCGTCAGCGCATCGAGCACGGCGCGCAGGCGCGGGGGAAAGCCCGTGGAGAAAAGGTCCATCACCAGGTGCCGCCGGTCGTAGGTCACCGCCGAGGCCCCGAGCCCGACGCCCCAGATCACCAGGAAGGAGAGCACTTCCTCGGCCCACGCCAGCGGGGTCAGAAACACGTAGCGGCCGACGATGTTGGCGAAGTTGATGGCGATGGCGACCATCAAGATCAGTCCGATCGCCGCGCGCGGGACGTCACGCAGGATAATTCGGAGCGCGGTGGCGAGCCTCATGGCGCGAAGTCCGGACGCCCGCTCGCACGGCGGCGCGCGTCAGATTTTCGGCCGGACGGCGTCACGCCGGCAGCCGCTTGCCGCTTCGCCCGACATCGGCCGGGCGAAGTCGCCATTCCTGCACTGCGCAATTGCCGGCGCAAGGCTCAATGCTTTGCCGCGACCGCGCGGACCTTCTTGAGCATGTCGAGCACCTCAGGCTGGTCCTTTGATACGTCGTCGCCGACGCTGTTGAGCAATTCGGCCATCTTGGCGAGGTCTTCGGGCGGCAACGGGCGGATCTCGCCGCCCATCTCGGTCCAGGTCTTGTCGAGGCCCTTGCTGAACTCGACCTCCCATGCGTGCGTCTTGGCCTGCATGTCGAAGCCGGTGTCGATAACCGCCTTTTGCAGGTCGCCCGGAAGCTTGTCGAGCCACAGCTTGCTGACGGCGGCGAACGACACCAGCATCGTGTCGTTGGTCACCGTGATGGTCTTGACGGCGTCGTTGAATTTGAAGGCGACGAAAATGGCGGTGCCGCTCATCGTCCCGTCGATTACGCCGCGCTGCAGCGAGGGCAGAACTTCGTTGAGCGGCAGCGGCACGGCGGTGGCGCCGAGGCGGCGCATTTTCTCGCGCTCCATCGCGGTTGCGTTGACGCGCAGCTTTTTCCCGGAAAAGTCCGACAGGCGCAGGATCGGTGACTTCGCCGCGTAATTCGACGATCCGGTCGAAAACACGCCGACGCCGACGATTCCCTTGGGGATGCCGAGTTCGAGAATCGCCTTGTTGATCGCGGGGTCGAGCACGGTGGCGGTGGCGTGATCCTTGTCCTTGAACAGCATCGGCGTCGAGAACACCCCGAAGCGCGGATCGACGCCGACGTAGAAGTCCGCCGGCCCGAGGTAAGCCTCCACGGTGCCGAGCTGCAGGCCATCGATCATGCGCGGGATCGGCCCAAGTTCGCTGCGCGGATAGATGGCGACTTCGATGCGGCCGCCTGACGCCTTCTCAAGCGCCTCCTTGTAGAATTTGATGTATTGATGCTGGGCGTCGTTGAAGGTGGCGGTGGCGAATTTCATGGTGAAATCCGCCGCCGCGGCCGGTATCGAGGACGCCATGCACGCGACAGCGAACGCGGTCCCGGCCAGCGAAAGCGCAATCCGGCGTGCGGATCGCTCGATCATCGTGTCCAGCATTAGGTTCATCGTTCCCGCCCTCCCCATTCGATATTGTGTGTGTATTTTGTAAGAGCTTACCCTGCCGGTAAAGTCCGGCAAGGCCGGAACGGCGCAGTTACCGCCGTTTTTCGGGCTGCGGCCGGCGCACGCGCGCTAATGCGTACGCGCCGTCAACCCCGCGTTTACCGGCCACTGACACATTTTGGCGGGCGGCCTTCGAAAATCATCTCGGGATGTTATATGACCCCGATTCGAGGGATTGCGATGATTCACGTCTGCTCGCTGGCGCATCTGCACGCGACAATCGAGCGCTCGGGCGCGCGCCGCGTCGTCACCTTGCTGGGCATCGAGGACCATGTGCCGCTGCCCTCGCATATTGCGCGCGACGACTACCTGCGTCTGCACGTCCACGACATCGTCGATGCGATCCCGGGCCAGGTGCCGCCGGACGCCGAACACATCGAACGCCTGATTACGTTCGTGCGGCGCTGGGACCGCGCCTCCCCGCTCGTCATCCACTGCTACGCCGGCATCAGCCGCTCGACCGCCGCCGCCTTCACCACGGTGTGCGCGCTGAGCCCGCGCCGCGAGGAGGCCGCGATCGCGGCGGCGTTGCGGGCCGCCTCGCCGACGGCGCTGCCGAACGCGCGCATCGTGCGCCTCGCCGACCAGATTCTCGGCCGCGACGGCCGCATGGTGCGGGCGATCGAGACCATCGCACCGCCCACGCCGGCGTTCGAGGCGGAGCCGTTCGTGCTCGATATCGATTGACGGCGATGGCGCGCCGGCGCGCTGACTTCGAAATCGGGCAAGGGGGTGATCCCGAAAAAGCGGGTCCCCGGACTTGTTGCGGGGGTGCAAGACTTTTCGGGACGATACGCGAAATCATAAGGCACGTTTGGGCCACGCCGCGACGAAGCCGCGAGTGGCAGCGGCGATGTGCGTTATTGGGGCGTGAACGGACTCAACGCCGACGTCGGGTTTTCGGTCGCTGCTGACCCATCTGCGACATCGGCGGCGCTCAAAGAACGTATGCCCGAAGTGGCTCCCGTCCCCTTCCAGAGTGCTGGCTTGAGCCGATACGATGTCGTCTGCTGAGCCTGAATTTCTTTGTCGAGGGGCTCAACCGCGCATCGAGTTCAAAGGGGGGCACGCAATGAAGTTAGGTACAACTCTGTCAGCATTGACCGTTGCCATATGCGTCACACTGTTCGGCCAGTCCGCGGTTGCGGACGTCATAATTCCTTACAACGAATACAGCGACTCCCCGACAATTGGGCGTGGCGCAGGCACATCTACTGATCCAAAGAATCCTGGCTACGGTGCCTTGAGAATATTCATCCAGAAGGTCATGGACTACACCGATGAAAGCGGGCCGGATGCATTGCCGGCCGGACAGAAGGTTATCTTTCAACGCAGCCAGAGCACCGGTCGCGAAGTGAACGCGCTCAGGGCCGGCGTACAGTTTGCGAATACGAACGCTGCGTCACGTCCGGCTTTTTCAGAGCCGAAGTGGGGCTTTATCTACAACTCGATGCCTTTTGGAATGAATTTCCAGCAGACGCTTGGATTTCTCTATGACGCAAAGCTGGACGCGTCCGGACGAAACGGCATCGACCTGGCGCAAGCGGTTCTTGACGGCCGGGGCGGAACCCAGATCGTCTTTCCCGTGGTTGGAAGCACGATGCAGGGCTCGGGGTACTTTCCGCAACCCATCGGCAAGGCGGACTGCAACGCTGGCGACACCGATTGCGAAAGTCAGGGCAACGGAATCGGACTCGCAGGCCTTTGCACATCGGGCTGGAGAATTCGTTATCTGGCCCCACCACAGGACATCGTGGACCGTGCTTGCGACATCCTGGTGCAGAGGGGCGTGATCCGCGCCAAGACGCTCAAGTTTTATCCGGCTGTCGGAGGACAGTCCGTTTTGTTGCCAATGCAGAGAGGCACTATTCAGGGCTTCGAATACGTCAATCCAAACGATGATCTCCTGGATTTCTTTCCGGTCAAAGATGCAACGCCGTCCCGTCCGCTTGGCAACCCGGATGCCGGCAACCTGGATTGCGGTCCGGCCATTGCATTCCCAATTCCAGCCGGCACGCAAACGAACTGCTCGCAAAATATCGGCCAGATCGGCGCGCGATTCGCTCATCATCCGTCGTGGCATCAGCCGTTCTTATTGTCGTGGATGCACGTTGACAAGGCCGCTTGGAACAACTTGAACGCCGCCCAAAAAGCGGCCGTTCTGAGAGCTGCAAAGGACTCAGTGATTGAGTCCTACAATGCCGCCGAGTCCGTCGAATGTAAAAAACTCAATGACATCCTCGACATAAATAATGGCATCAATCAGCGGAACGCGGATGGCACCCTGCGATCGATCGCTGGCAAGCCCGTCAGTGCGGATATGACGATGGCCAGGTGGCCAGACGATGCATTGAAGGTGCTTCTTGAAGCCAGAAATGATTATTTGGCATCCCTCGACGGACCCGATAATCCGAACGAAAAGACCGAAGCGCAGAAGGACTTCTCCGCGATATTGAAGCCCTGGAGGCAATATTCCACGAGCGTCGGCGCGACAGCCAAATTCGATCCAGGTGTATTTCCCGCGAAGACCGGTCTGGTTGCGGGCGAGAAATGTAACCTGGTGAAATAGGTCAGGCATCAACATTGGCAATCGGCCCCGCGCATGACCTGCTCGGGGCCTCGCTGCCGACGCAGCTTTCGAAATAGCCGTATCGACGTCTGATTCTGGCCCGAAACGGACGTGCCACCCGCGCCGATTTA
>JBGPOB010000276.1:0-5105 GCA_041487815.1 Xanthobacteraceae bacterium
GTAATTGAGGCGAATAATGCGCCCCGGTGTTCCACGCGTGCGCGAAAAATACTGGAAAATATTCTCGCGCGCGACGCAGGAATTGGCATAAGTGCCGGCCGGCGGCAGCGCCGGGGTTGCCTCCGTTGCGCCGCCCTGAGCCAGATTGACCCATGGATAGACATTGCCAGTGGAAAAAACGACGATACGCGACGTAGTGAAGGCTTCCGCGACCAGCGCAGGAACATAGGCATTCATCGCCCAGGTCAAATCCTCGTAGCCGGTGGAGCCGAACTTGCGGCCCGCCATGAAAATCACGTTCGGTAGTTTCGGCAACGCGTCGACCTGCTTGCGGTCGAGCAGGTCGGCTTCGATGCAGTCGATGCCATGTGCGATGAGCCGCTCGCGCAGGCCCTTTTCGCTGAAGCGGGCGACGCCAACGACGCGCCGTGACGGACCAGCGCGCTTGGCCATGCGCGCCAACGTGGGTCCCATCTTGCCGCCGACGCCGAGAATAATGATGTCGCCCGGCGCCTTCTCGAGATCAGCGATCAGCGCCGGTGACGGCGTCGTCATGACCTCTTCGAGATGTTCGACATCGCGGAAGCGCTCGGGCAATACGGCAGGCGATGTCGACATGAGATCCCGTGTTCGATTGGCAGCGTGCGAGTGTTCGGGCTATAAGTAACCAGTTGGATACTAAAGTCAGGACACCGTGTCAGGCAAGTGAGCCGAAGGGGAGTATGGATGGCTTCGCAACCGCGTATCAAGACGACTGTGGTTGGCTCTTATCCGTTTCCCGATTGGCTGGCGGCCCTGCCGTCCGAACAGGCGCTGATCGACGCCACGCGCGCCATCATTCATACCCAGGAAAAGGCCGGCATTGACGTCGTCTGCGACGGTGAGCTTTCTCGCTTTGACGTCAATCATCCTGAGACAAACGGCATGATCGAGTATTTCGTACGCCCAATGGCGGGAATCCGCACGGCGATTCGGTTCGACGAACTCGTCGACTATCGCGCGCAGCGCGGAATGGGATTTCGCACACGACCGCCGGCGGTCGTCGACGGGCCGATCAGCGCCGGGACGCTCGATCTGCCGCAGGCCTGTGCACGCGCCAAGCGGCTCGCCTCAAAGCCGTTCAAATTCACGCTTACAGGCCCGCACATGCTGGCGAAAACATTGCTTGACCGCCACTACAAGAAATTACCCGATCTCGCGATGGCTATTGCGAATGCTCTGGCCGAGCAAATTCGCCATCTCGATGCCGATGTTGTGCAAATAGACGAAGCCAATCTGCCGGGCAGCCCCGATGAATGGGAATGGGCCGCGGAGGCGGTCAATCTTATGCTGGCTGCCGTCAAGACAACGCCTGCGGTGCATTTGTGCTTTGGCAACTACGGCGGCCAGTCGATTCAGAAAGGCACGTGGTCGACGCTGATGCGATATCTCAATGCGCTGAAGTGCGACCACGTCGTGATGGAAACGGCACATCGCCCGGCCAGCGAGCTTTCGGTGTTTCGCGATCTCAACCCCAAGATCGGCCTTGGGCTCGGTGTCGTCGATATCAAGCTCACTGAGATCGAATCCGCTGACACGATCGCGCATGCCATCGAACGCGCTGAAAAGATGGTGGGTCAGGGACGTATAACTTACATCCATCCGGATTGCGGGTTCTGGATGCTCAAGCGGAATATCGCTGACGGCAAAATTCGGGCGCTGGTCGAAGGACGCAATCTCTATGAGGGACGGGCCACACCTCGCGCAGTATAATCAGCACACCAACCCGTGCCGGCGCGCCGAGTCCCAGCAATACTCCCGCAATCGCGGTTAGCGTCACGATTATGCGCAATCCTGAAATCGCGACATGCGCCCCGGCGCGTTGCCCTTGATGATCCGGCGTAACAAAATCGCCAGCTTGACTCGCCGCAGGAGCAATCGAGGCGCGCATAAATCGAGCTGAATAATCGCAGCTTACTGAATGTCCGCTTTGCAGCCGATGGCGACAGAAGTGCAGGCGTCCGAGATCGGTAGCTTTACGCCGTGAGCCGACATGC
The DNA here is from genome assembly GCA_041487815.1 of Xanthobacteraceae bacterium. Lineage (GTDB taxonomy): Bacteria > Pseudomonadota > Alphaproteobacteria > Rhizobiales > Xanthobacteraceae > CANJBX01. The sequence continues at coordinate 2,037 of JBGPOB010000276.1, forward strand.
GTGCGGCTATTCAATCATCCATCTCGTCGGCGCGGCCGAGCGCAAGAGCGGGAGAGCAGCGTATCTTTATTCTCCCCGCGCGTTGCGGCGGAAGCGCTATTGCGCGAGCGGGGTCGGGTTGACGGGCGGTGGGTCGATCCCGAACGTGTTGGCCGTCAGACAGGTCATCGAAAAGCTGCCGGTCAATGCGACGACAGCCACCAGATCCTCCAAGCCCATTGTCTTTTCGGCGGCAGCATAGGTTGCGTCGCTGAGGCCTTTGTTGGTGAGGAGTTCGCGCGCCACGACGAAGCAGGTTCGCTCGCGCGCATCAGTTAGGACCGGAGTCGCGCGCACGTTTATCGCGTCGATCAACGCTTGTTCGATGCCGGCGGCGAGCGACGCGCGCACCTGCGCGAACCACGGATAACGCGCGTTCCAGTGCCGGGCAATGACGAGGTTGGCGATCTGTTGCTCGCGGCGGGACAACGGCCCGGTCGACAGGCTGGCCCTCAGGTTTTGGCAGGCCTCAAACAATTTCGGCAAACGGATATAGGCATAGTACGGCCCGCCCACGATGCCGCTGGTCCCTTTGGCTGCGTCATAAACACGCGCCTGTTCGGCGTTCATGTCGGCGCGGTCTATGATTGCGATGCGTGCCATGCGTTCTCCCTCCGCCCCCGATTTCGTTCAAGCGCAAGGCTACCAGTGACTTGCGGATCGTGCGAGCCGCAAATCGGATTGCGCCGGGCTTTTCCGGTCAACCCCGAAGCGCTGACACTCTCGGCGCCAGTCGCCACTTCGCATTCGGGCCAGGAACGGACTCCACATAAAATTTGGGATGTTGCGAGAAGCAGGTCAATCATTCCTTGCCTGGTTGAACGAAGGGGTGCCCGGCCTATTCGTGATTAACGGCAAGATCAATCCGGACCCGGAGGCCGACTGGCGCGCCAAACATTTTCCGTAGTGAGTTATGTGCGTTTTGGCGCGCTGCCGCAGGGCACATGCCCTCTACGACAATGAGTTCGCGATCCATCGAACGTTGCGCAAGAACGCCCCGATCGATCGCGCTAATTCAGCGCTTGTGCTCGGACGGCGGCTTTGCCGATGCCGTTGCGGGGCCGACGCGATCCTCTTCGAAACGCAGGACCTTCACCACCCGGTCACGTACCTTGCCGGTGAGATCGATCCGCAGGGCCCAGTCGCCAGTCATTTCAAGGTCAAGGCGGGCCTCATAAGATCCGGACTCGCGGCCGGCCGTCGCCTTCATCGGCCGTACATTGTGCATCATCGGCATCGACGGCATGTCGGCGCCGACCATCATCGTGACATCGGTCAATGGCGCGCCGGTGCGAGCCTGCGTGAGGCGGATCGTGCAGTCATATTGCAACGGCTCGCCGGTCGGCTGGCACGTCACGTCGGCTTTGGCTCGCACCTCCGCCGCGCGCAGCGCGCCGGCAAAGCAGACCGCGATTGCCAGCGCGGCAAGTAATTGTAAACGTCCCGCTCCGGTCATGGTTGTATCCTCATTGGTCTCATCCACCGCTCCCGGCCCGCTGCCAAGCCGATTGCAAGATCCACCCCCAGGCGCGGCGCCACGCGCGGCCAATATGATGCACAACGGATTCGTCGAGCAGTCCGCGCGGCCGCAAGATTAGCAGGACCGCGACCAGGCCGCCAAAAATGATCATGCGATAACCCGCGAACGTCCTGATCGATTCCAGAATGCCGATATCGATCAGCACGCCGAGCAACGGGCCGAACGCGGTGCCAAGCCCGCCAATCAACCCATAGGCGAGGCTATGCACGCCCAGCATCACGTCAAAAATGCGCGGTTCGACGTAGGTGGTCAGATGCGCATAGAGCCCACCGCCGATTCCAGCGATGGCGCCGGCAAGACCGGCAGCGAGCACCTTGTGGCGGGCCACGGCGACGCCGTGCAACTCGGCAAGCACCTCGTCCTCGCCGATCATTCGAAAGGTAACACCCAGACGCGAACGCTCCAGCAGCATGAAGCCGGCCACCGCGGCCGCCAGCAAGCCGTAGATCAGAGCCAGGAATTGCAACGGCCCGACATCGTTTTCGAAAATATATCGAATATTCCGGAAGCCATCGCTGCCATTGGGGCCGACCAATTCGCCGGCGATTGGAATCTGATAGTGAAAAAGTTCGAATAGCAACCGTACCATCTCGGCGAATGCCAGCGTCGCAATCGCAAAATACAGTCCGTGCAGCCGCAGCGTCGGCAATCCGACCAGCACCGCCGCCGCGGCGCCGGTCGCCGCGCCCCACACAAGAGCCGCGGTGAGCGACCAACCCCAAAGCGCGGTCGCGATCCCTGAAGCATAGCCGCCGATGGCGAAGAACGCCTGCTGTCCGAACGAGATTTCGCCCGTCAGCAGCAGGAGATAGGCCGACAGCGCGAGGAATGAGATGACACCGATATTGGACAGCACGCCGATCAGGTAATCGTCCATCGGTCATGCTCTCCGGCGGTCGATCATCGTCTCGCGCGTCGGCGCCTCACCCAGCAAGCCTCCCGGCCGCAGCACCAGACAAATGAACAGCAGCATGTAGGCGGAGAGATCGCGAATTTGCGGCCCGAAATACGACTGGCTGTGCGCTTCCAGAAGGCCAAGCACCAAGCCCCCCAGGATCGCCCCGGGAATTGAGCCAAGTCCGCCGATCATCATCGCGATCAGGCCCTTGAACGTCGCCCACATGCCGAACATCGGAGTGATCTGTTGATCGGTGGCGAGCACCAGGTAGCCGGCGATGCCGCCGATTGCGGAGGCTACGGCGAAGGCGCCGAGAACGGCGGTTCTCACATTGATGCCGACCAGATGCGCGGCCACCGGATTACCGATGATGGCGCGCAGCGCCAAGCCGAAGCGGGAGCGGTAGAGCAGAAGCTGCAGCCCAGCCGACAATCCGAGCGCGCAAGCCAGCATGATCAGGTGGTCGGCCCGTAACTGGAACGGACCCAGCATCAGCGGCGCGCCGGTGGTGAGGGGCGGGAATGGATAGGTGTGGCGCGGCAGGACCAGAATGGCGGCCTGCTCGAGTTGCATCCAGATCGCGAAGCTTGAC
>JBGPOB010000277.1:0-5095 GCA_041487815.1 Xanthobacteraceae bacterium
CGAAGGCATTTCCGGCGCCTCCGCCGGCGCGATGAACGCGGTGATGCTCGCCGACGGTCTCGCGCGCGGCGGTCCGCCGGAGGCCAGGAAACGCCTGGCGGTTTTCTGGCGGGCGGTGAGCTTCGGGGGCAACCTTCCGCCGCTGCAACGTGCCGTGATCGACCGCCTGTTTTCCTTCATGCCGCTTGGCGATTCTCCGGCGCAGGCGTGGTTCGACGCGCTATCGAAGTTCTTTTCGCCCTACGACGTCAATCCGCTCAACATCAATCCGCTCGAGGACGTCATCAAGCGCTTTGTCGATTTTGACGCCCTGCGCAAATGCGCAACGCTGCAGTTATTCATCTCCGCAACGAACGTCTACACCGGCCGCCTGCACGTATTTACACGCGCGAACATCACCGCCGACGCCTTGATGGCTTCCGCATGCTTGCCGTTTCTATTTCGTGCCGTCGAGATCGACGGCGTGCCGTACTGGGATGGCGGCTATCTCGGCAATCCGGCGATCTTTCCGTTCTTCTACAGCACCGAAACCGAGGACGTGCTGGTCGTACAAATCAATCCGCTGTCGCGGCACATGACACCGACGTCGTCGCAGGAAATTCTCCACCGGCTGAACGAAATCACGTTCAACGCCTCGCTCATCTCGGAATATCGCGCGATTGAATTTGTGGCGCGTCTGATCGACCAGGGTCAGTTGCAGCGCGGCACCGGGCCGGGCGAATATCGCCGCATCAACGTGCATCGCGTCGTCCTCGATGGGCAGGGCAAGGCCTATACGGCGGACAGCAAGTTTTCGAACGACTACGATTTTTTCGAGATGCTGCGCGACAACGGCCGCCGCGCCGCGCGGCGCTTTCTCGACGATCATTTCGCCGACATTGGCGTCAGGAGCACGGTCGACCTGCGGGCCGAGGTGCCGGCCGTGATGGAATGAGGGCGGCAAATTCAACGTGCTTTCTTCACGTACGATCTCCAGATGCGGCGGCGGCCGTATCACCGTAGGCCGAGTGCGCATGGACGAAATCAACCGTCTCCTTACCGTCGAGGTCGGCGTCACGCAGATTGAGATCGTCGTCGCCGACATCACCACGCTGGCGATCGACGCGATCGTTAATGCCGCCAACCGCTCGCTGCGCGGCGGCGGCGGTGTCGACGGCGCCATCCACCGCGCCGCCGGACCTGAGCTGCTTGCGGAGTGCGGGACGTTGGGCGGGTGCGAAACCGGCGCCGCCAAGATCACGCGCGGCTATCGGCTTCCGGCAAAATACGTCATTCACGCGGTTGGACCGGTTTGGAACGGCGGGCGCGAGCGCGAACCCGACATGCTGGCGTCGTGCTATCGGACGGCATTACAGATCGCGCGCGACAACGGCCTCGGCTCGATTGCCTTTCCCGCAATCTCCACCGGGATTTACCGGTTTCCCGCCGATCTCGCCGCCCGCATTGCGATCGGTACGACGGTGTCGGAAATTTCGGCCGCGCCGGGCTCGCTCAGCCGCGTCGTATTCTGCTGCTTCGCGCCGGAGTCGGCCGGCCACCACACCGCGGCACTGGTTGAACTCGGGCTCGCGTAAAGCCTTCGATGCGGCAGATGCAGGATGGGTTGAGGACCAGGCAGCGCACGCATCAATCGAGCTCGCTGCGTGCGGCGCGCGCAAGGTCCGCTCACAACCCGATGGCGACCGGACAGCAGATAGGGTCGCAGGTCGGTTTCGGGCCAGGAAAAGACATTCCGGGGGCCGAATTGATGGGCACATGAGACCTTGCTCTCGCTAAATCCCTAACAATTTTTGCGGCAGCCGATGGGATCTTCCCTTAGCTGCGTCTGTGAAAGATTGTCAAAAATAGGATTGAAGCGCGTTCTCGCCACCGGTAGTCTTCTGGCGATAGTTTGTAGTGGATTCTTGCTGTAATTGCGGTGATGGGGCTTTCCAAGACACCGCGAATGAAGGGGCGGCAGTGAATAGACTCAATCCCCGTCTGGCAGCGGCCGCGCTGGCCTCGGTCTCGGCGTTGGCCCTGAGCGCGTCGGCGCAGGCGCAGGTCTACAACTGGAGCGGCTTCTACATCGGCGCCAATGCCGGCGCCGCCTGGAGTGGCGCTGATGCAACGTCCAGCGTTCCGTGCCCTGCTGCAACGTTCGGGCCGGGTTATTTCTGCTTGGCGACGTCGCCGGCAAACGGCGCCGCAGTCTCCGCTAGCGGCACCGGGTCGTTATCCAACACTGGCTTCACTGGCGGGGTGCAGGCCGGCCGCCTCTGGCAGAACAACAGTCTTGTCTATGGACTCGAGGCTGACTTCGGCGCGTTCAAGCTCAACGCGTCACGGCAGGCCAGCGCCAATTATCCAGCGTCAACCTGGGTCTCTTCAACCAATGTCTACACGATCAAGTCTTCGGTCGATACGGACTGGCTCTTTACGGCGAGGGGACGTGTGGGCTGGGCATTCTCCAATGTGCTCGCCTATGCGACCGGCGGATTGGCGGTCACATCGATCGACGTGTCCAACTCGTTCCAAGATAATTTTGCCAACGGCGGTGTTCCCGGTGCTTCCGGCAATTGGAACGGTTCCGGCACCAAGATCGGGTGGACGCTCGGCGGCGGTCTCGAATGGGCCCTGAATAGATATTGGACGGTAAAAGCGGAGTACCTCTATCTAGACTTCGGGTCGGTTTCAGCCTCCGGGAGAATCACCCATCCCGGTTTCGGCGGCTATTCAGAGGCCATCAGCACCTCCACCGATGTCACCGCCCACATCGCGCGCGGCGGCATAAACTTCAAGTTCTGATCGACTCATCTGCGCCTGACCCGAGGCTCAGCCGCGGAACCCGGCTGCTCGGGAATGGCGCGCGACCTGCTCACGCGGCCGATGCTCCGTGAGAAGCTGACGCGACGAGCGCGCCATTCGCGCGTTACGGAGCCACGGCATGAAAAGCTGGTTCGACCACGTCATCTTTCACACTCGCACCCAGCCCGAGACGCCGGCAATGGTGATGGAGGACCGCGTCGTCACCTACGGGATGCTGAGCATCGGCATTGAGCGGTGCGCCCGCCGCATCGTCGATCTCGGTATCGGAGACGGCCTTGTCGCCGTGATGATCACGAATCAGATCCGCCATCTCACGCTGTGCCTGTCGTTGTTTCGGATCGGAATTCGCTCGATCTCGATTACGAAAAACCAGCCCGGCATCGAACAGCTGAAATTGGCAGCAGTCCTCTGTGACGGTGAAGCGCGAGGGCTCTTCGGCTCTGGCAATCGCGTCATCGAGATCACCGATGAGTGGTTCGGCATGGACGGTCCCGCTGCAACCGTCCTTCCGCAGAGCTTCTCAGATCGCACTCAATTATGCCGTGTGAGCCTCACGTCGGGCGCAACCGGAATGCCAAAGATCATCAATCACACGGCCGCGGATGTCGGCAGGCGTATCTCCAAACTTACCGAGTTCCGCTGGACCTTTGCCCTGAGCCTGCCCGGTCTGACGTCAAATTGGGGCTTCACGACCGCGTGCGCGGTTCTGGCGACCGGGCAAGCGCTCTGCTTCATCCAGTCGCCGTTCCAGGCCGTCAGAATGATCGAGCTGTACTCGATCGATTTTGTGATGACTTCGACGGAGCAACTGCTCGCCCTGGCGCGCGTTGCGCGCAAATCGGGAGCACATCTGCGAAGTCTCCGCACCGTTTGGGTTGCCGGTGGCGTTGCAACGCGCGCTTTGCTCGAAGCCGCAATGATATACGTCTGCAAAAATACGCTGTGCGGATACGCCGCCTCGGAGACCGGCATGATGGCTCAGGCGACCGCAACGGAAGTGCTGTCGAACCCCGGTCTCGCCGGCCATGTCGTGCCGGGCGTGGAGGCCGGCATTTTCGATGCGAAGGGCGAGCGACGTCCGGTTGGCCAGGTTGGCTTCATCAGGATCAGGCCCGATGACGATGTTGACCGGCCATTGTCCGGCGAGAGGCCGTGGATCGATGTCGGTGACATCGGCTGGATTGCGCCCGATGGCCGCCTATTTGTGCTGGGCCGCGCCGTAGATGTGAATTTGGTTGGCTTGCAAAATGCGGCTGCCCACCAGCTCTCCCCCGTTCACGAGGTTGAGCATCTGTTGCGGCTGGAGTGGGACGCGACCGATGCGGCTGCCGTCCTGGTCGAAGACATCGCCCGCGGTTCGCAGGCGCAAATCTGGGTCGGCGTGGTCGATTGCAAAGACGCCAATGCTGAAAATCTCGCCGCCATCGCGCGGCCGCGCGGCATCGAGCACCCGATTCGGCTTTTTGATCTGCCGGCAATTCCCCGCGGCGCCAGCGGCAAGGTGAACCGCGAACAACTGAAGGCGCTGTTACTCGCATCCGCCACTGGACGCGCGTAGATGGAGTGGCCGGCCCGAGGCGGCCAACAGGTGGCTGCAGCACTGCTGCTGTGATGTTGTAACGCCGCGAACCATCGAGAGGTGTCTGGACCAGAGGTGGTCAGCCTAATTCGATCACCTCGTCGGCACCGGCGGGCAGCGGAAGCCGGATGGTGACGCCGAGCGCCCCGGCGATCGCGTTCGCGCACGCCGTGCCTCCCCAAGCGCGGCGGCCAAAGCAAGACCGGCCATGACAATCCAAATCCGGGCGACGCTTCTCTAGGCGCGCGGTTCCGCATCGAGCCGCACCACCCAGCCTTCGAGGCCCGGCTTCGCCGCGGGATAACGCCGCAGCACGTCGGGATCGTGGCCGGGGACGATGCGGTTTGGCGCACCCGCCAGCCGGCGCAACGTTGCATAGCCTTCGAGCACGCCGGCGACGTTATAGACCACCGGAAAAATGCGCCCGCCTTCGATATGCGCATAAAGATGCGTGGCGTCCGACGCCAGCACCACCGGCCCGCGCTTGGTCGCGACCCGCACGCATTGCAGGCCCCTGGTGTGGCCGCCGATGTGATGCACGCTGACGCCGGGCGCGATCTCGGCTTCGCCGTCATGGAATGCGACGCGACCGGCAAAGACCTTGCGCACCATCGCAACCACGTAGTCCGGCTCATACGAATGGCCCATCGCCGCATGGCACATGCAGCGCCCGGTCGCGTATTCCATTTCGCAGTCCTGCAGATGATA
>JBGPOB010000278.1:0-5077 GCA_041487815.1 Xanthobacteraceae bacterium
GCCATCAATATTTCGGGCTCGAAATACGATGGCGTGGTATTCGAAATGGAACACAACGGCTACGACATTGGCGCCTTCCGCAACGCGCTGCAGTACATGCTCAACCGCAAGCAGCTCGTCTCGGGCACCACGCTCGCGCCGGCGGTGACACCGATGGTCCGCATCCCGCCCAACGGCTGCGAGCAGGCGCAATGGCACGCCAAGCAGGTGCTCGACATCGGCGCCTACGGCGTCGTCTGGCCGCATATTTCGAGCGTCGAGGAAGCCTATAGCGCGATCTCCGCCTGCCGCTATCCGCGCCTGAAGAGTGCCGAGCGCTATCATCCGGCCGGCTTGCGCGGCGACGGCCCGACGCAGGCGCTACGCTACTGGGGCCTGACGCAGCCGGAATACTACGAGCGCGCCGACGTCTGGCCGCTCAATCCAAAGGGCGAGATTTTTGCCATTCTGCAAATCGAAGATACCCAAGGCATCGAAAACCTTGACGCCATCCTCACCAAAGTCCCCGGCATCGGCGCCATCCTGATCGGCGAAGGCGACCTGTCGCAGGAGCTTGGATTTCCGCGCCAGTACGAGCATCCGGAAGTGCTGAAGTGGATGGCGCGCGTGGTCGAGACCTGCAAGAAGCACAAGGTCGCCGTCGGCCACCCGCATGTCGAAGCCGGTAACGCCGAGCGCATCCTGAAGGAGGGCTACACTTTCCTGATGGCGGCGCCGGTGCAGAGCTTCGGCCATCTCAACAAGGCGCGCGAACTGGCGGGGCTGAAGTAGCTGCGCGGGGCGGCGACCGATCGTCGCGGCGATTAATTGTCATTGCGAGCGAAGCGCAGCGGAGTGAAGCAATCCGCGGCCGCCCCTAGCACCGTCGTCGTGATTGCTTCGTCGCCGTTGGCTCCTCGCAATGACATTGGATTTCAACGTAGCCCGCATTGGGCGAAGCGAAATTCGGGAACAGGCGGGGTCGACCAGGCCGCCACGGATTTTGCTTTGTTCAATCCGGGCTACACCTGATACTCGCGGTTCAACCTAGCGCCCAGCGCGCGGGTGGATGGGAAAATCCATCCGCGGCGCGGCTCCCGACTTTGCAAACGCAAAGTGCCACCATTCGCGCGGATAGTTCCTAAAGCCGCGCCTGGCCATGGCCGCGACCAATTGCGCGCGCCGCCGACGCTGCTCCGGCGTCACTGCCGTGCTCGCCGTATGGCTCATGTCGTCGAAGCAGTCGAACCCGGTGCCCATGTCGATACTGGTGTCGGGCGCGCGCTGCGATGCCGGGCCGGTGCAAGGCCCGTAGCGCGCCGCGGCGTCAAACGGCGCCGCCGGCGCGGCCGGCAATTCGATCAAGGTCACGTCGACGGCGACACCGGCCGAGTGCCGCGACCGCGTCGCGATGTAGCCAAGCGCGAACAGGCTGCGCTTTTCGAGCCTGGGAAAGAAACGCCGGGTCGCCGCGCCGTCGCCCCCGTCTCTTGCCCATTGCAGCATCGCGCGCACCGCCCGCTCCGGGCGGTAGCAATCGTAGACCTTGAGCGCGTAACCGGATGCGACCAGATCGGCCTGCACCGCCTTGAGCGCGACGGCGGCCTCGCGCCGCAGGATGCACTCGGCGGCATCGTAGCCCGCCAGCGGGCGGCCGGTGAAATTGTCAGCGCCGGCATAACGCATGTCCTGCGCAATGGTGGCATCGATGTCGTGCAGATAGACGAAATTTTCCGGCATTTGCGCGCCGGCGCGAGCTGTTGGGAACATCAGCATGCCGGCGGCGATCGCCGCGCGCCAGCGACGGATGGCGCGCGCGCATGGGCCTGCGCTCGCAATCGTCAATGGGTGGATCTGCTCGAAAGCCTGGTCCGCGTGGATTTGCGCGTAATGCGGTCGGCAATTTTGGCGCTGCGCTTCAACTTTGCCGCCGGCCGCTGCGCAATCTGCGCCGATATGGCGTCCTGCACCGGCCGCTGCACGGCGCGCACCTCGCAAAACGCCTCGACCGCGTCGGCGACGGCGGCGCTGATGGCCGCGTGACGCTCAGGCTCCGCAAGCACGAGTTCGTCGTCGCGGTTGACGATCATGCCGGCCTCGAGCAGCACCGCCGGCATGCGCGTTCGCTTGAGCACCAGCAACTGATCGTATCGGTAGACGCCGGCCTCATGGTCCACCAGCAGGCGCTTGCGGTTGCCCATGATCTTTTCGATGTAATGCGGCGTGTAGAGGAGCCCGTGCGCGCGCAGCTCGTTGCCGAGGAATTTCCCAAACAAAAGGCTCGCGCCATACTGGCTGCCGTCCGACGAAACGAACAGCGAATGGCCGCTGAACCGGTCGCTGTAGGTCCGCGCCCGGCCCCCGAATTCCCAGGCCTGCTTGAATTTCTCGGGCACCGAATCGTGATGGATCGACAGCAGAACCCCGGCGGCGGATCCGTTGGCGCGCGCGATGCGTTGCATCAGTCCCGGCCTTGATTTCCCTTCGGTCACCATCAGTTTCGCGCGCGTAAAGCCCGCATGGACAAGCCCGCGTTCGATCTTCAGTGCCAGCCGGAGATTGAATTCGAACTCGGTGGTGCCGCGCGCGCTGTCGGCGCCGGGCGACTGCGGGGTGTGTCCAACGTCGACGATGACGCCAAACCGGCCGCGGTCGCAGCCGGATGCGCGGCTGGTTTCGGCTTTGCCGGGATCGGAAGCGGCCGCCGCGGCGGTTGCCGTTGCAACGACGAGCGGTACGATCGCGACCATTGCAAGATTGCGGCGCCAACTACCGATTTTCATCCCCGCCCCGTCGCCTCGCACCAAATCAGCGCGCCGAAGGCCAAGCTAGCCGAGGCCCCGGGATTTCTCCAGCATCGCGCATAACCCATTGATGGTATTTAGAAATTTCCATCCGTCAAACAAGTCGGCCGTCACGCCCGCGGCGCCGGCCGTTGTCAGATCCCGTAGTTCTTCTTGAGGTATTCCGCGATTGCCTTGGCGTCGTCGGCGCTGATCGGCGCACCAAACGCCGCGATCATTTTGGCGACCTCGGCATCCCAAGTCGCCCCATTCATGAAGCGGGAGTTCGTCTGGATATAGTCGAGGCTGTGACAGGCCCCGCAATTGCCTTCGACCTTGTCGAGGCCGGGACCTTGTTTCAAGTCGATCACCTTCTCCTCGGCAATCGCGGGCGCCGCGAGGCAGGCGATCGCCAGAGCAATAACAGCGCGCATGACGATCTCCTTCACGATACGGCCAATGTTACGGAATGCATGAGGTTGTGATGATAGCCGGCGGGATTGAGAATCAACTCGCCGGTCTGGCCCTGGCCGATCTTGTTCGTGGCGCGCGCGATGACCGTCTGCTTGCCGCGCGCGAGCTTCAAATTGGCGCCGAACGTGCGGAATGCGAAGCGCCCGACATCCTCGCCAAGTTTTGCCTCGGTCCAGGTCTTGCCGCTATCGGTCGATACCTCGACCGCGCGAATGCCATAGCCACCGTCCCAGGCGACGCCGCCGATCGTAATCGGTACACCGGCTTTTACGGCCGCGCCGTCGGCGTGACTGGTGATGAGCGAATTAACGACCATTTCTGTAATCGGCGTGTTGACCGCCGAGTCCTGCGAGGTGAACCGCGCTACCAGCGGGAATTTGCCCAGCGGAATACGATAGGCTGATTTCATCCAGAAGCCCTCGAACGGCTTGGTCGCAACGTTGATCGACACCAACTGCTTGACCCAGTAGGTTGCCGTCCAACCCGGCACCACCAGCCGCGCCGGGAACCCGTTCCAATGCGGAAGCGGCACCCCGTTCATTTCATAGGCGACGATCGTCGTATCTTCGACGGCTTTCCAGACTGGAATGCTTTTTATGAAGTCGGGCGTCTTGTCGACTGTGCCCTTGTCGGCACCATCGACGACAATTTCGATGGCTTCCTTCTTGAGACCGGCCTTGTCTAGAATGTCCTTCAAGCGCGCGCCCTTGAACCGCGCGCAGCCCATGGCGCCATAGCCCCATTGCACGCCCGGGACATGCGGCTGAAACAGACCGCGCCGGTTTCCGGAGCATTGGCAAACCGCGGCCACTTCGACCGCCGGCATTTGCTTCAACTCGCTGAGCGTCAGCTCGGCCTGTCCATTGGCGCCGTCGCCGCCGATCGACAATTTCCATGAATTGCCGTCGACCTCGGGAATGTCGGCGAGATGATAGCGCACGAAGAACGCGTCGTTCGGCGTGATGGCCGTTCTGAAGTATTCGATCGGCGTCTCATAGTTGGGTGGCCGGTAGCTCAGTTTGATCAGGGGCTTCTTGCGCGGCAGCGCGTCGAGCACCGCTGCGCTGCGCGTTCCATCCGACAATGCCGTCGGCAGCGGCAATGGCGCCGCGGCGGCCCAACGCGACAGCGCGGTGGTCCCCGCCACTGCGGCGCCGGTACCGGTCAATTCGAGCAGGGTTCGTCGTGTCAGCATGGTCGTTCTCCCCGGACGTCTTGGAAACGTCTTTATCGCCGACGCCCTTATCCTGGAAAGTCATTGCTCCAGCGCGCCGATTTATGAGTTGATTTATTCTCCGTGACTTTGCGGCGGGCGTCAACGCGGCGCATGGGGATACTTTTGATGAATCCCGACGCGGCGGCGCTCGCACGCCCGCCGTGGCCACTCCGGTGGGCGAAGTGCTGCGCGCAAAGTCGCTTGCGCCAAATCCGATGCGCAACATCCGCTGCGCAAAGTCCCGGCTGCGACATCCGCTTGCAGACCGCGCCATCCCGGCGGACGTGTCTGCGGCCTCGACCGCATCCGCGACTTCTGTGTCGGGCGTATGAATGCTCGGCCGCGTTCACGGTCTGGACTCTTTGGCACGAGTCGTCTTGGGCGTAGATTGAAGCGATTCGGGACGGCCGGTTTTGTCGCGACCGTACGGTCTGCTTTTGGTCATTGCCCTCGGCGGCGGGGGTTTCGCGTATTCAAACGTCCGAAAAGAGTGGCGCCCGTGGTCGCGTGACGACCCTGGGTGCGGATGGATTCGGATGGCGAGGGGCTGCGGAATGCCGGTAGCGAACCAGGCTACAGGATCAGGATTCGCACGATTGTCAGTCATGGCGCGGCACGCCCTCGC
>JBGPOB010000279.1:0-5076 GCA_041487815.1 Xanthobacteraceae bacterium
CTTGCCGCGTCCGCCGCGCACCGCTCGCGCCTTGCGCGCCCCACCCGTACCGGGAATGACCGGCCACGCGGTGGGAGCGAGCGCGATTTCCAATTCCGCCGCCGCGCGCTCCGCCGGTGTCAGAACCTTGCGCGCCCGGCGCTCGTAACCGCGCGTAGCGACAACCTTCATGGCGCTTATATATACGACATTGCCTTATAGGATGCAAGAGCGTGAGCGTAAAGCAAAATCATCGCTGTCTGACGCCTAAATGGGAAAAATCCGTGACGACTGCCGAGCACATGCCACAGGGATGAGGGGCCATAGTAAACAAGCGGCAGTAACGGCTTGTGTGCAGCGTCAGAAAAGCAAGAATTAGCAACTCGGGCCCACGCCACCCTCCGGCTCTTCGCCACCGGCCTCAGCATAATGGGTCTGCTTGCGTGGCGCAGAAGACCGAAGATTGCGGCCTGACAATTTTTGGCACGAATCCTTGGCCAGTTGAGTTTCAGCCACCGTCACAGCCCAAGATAGGCCTCGCGCACCTTGTCGTTGTGCAAAAGTTCCACGCCGCTGCCCGACATGGCGACGCGGCCATTTTCCAGGACATAGGCTTGGTTAGAAATCTTCAGCGACACGGCGACGTTCTGCTCGACCAGGATGCAGGTGAGCCCCTCGCGGTTGAGATCGCCGATGGTCTTGAGGACCTCCTGCACGAGCGTTGGAGCGAGACCGAGCGAAGGCTCGTCGAACATGATCAGCTCCGGCGCGCCCATGAGGCAACGGGCAATCGCCAGCATCTGCTGCTCGCCGCCGGACAGCGTTCCGGCCGCCTGTCGCGCGCGCTCGGCCAGAATGGGAAAAAGCGACAGCGCGCGTTCACGGTTTTTCGCGCGATGCGCATGCGCGCGCGGAATCATCGCACCCATTTCGAGATTTTCAGCCACGGTAAGCGATGGAAATATTTGCCGGCCCTCGGCGACCTGCCCGATGCCGAGATTGCATACGCGGTAGCTGGGCCAGCCCGCGATGTCCTCTCCCTTATAGAGAATACGGCCGCCGCGCGGACGGATCATGCCGCCGATGGTGCGGATCAAGGACGTCTTGCCGGCACCGTTGGCCCCGACGATTGCGACAATCGTGCCCTCGGCAACCTCGAGCGAAACTGCGTCGAGGGCCTGGGCGTCGCCATAGTAAACATCGAGGGTCTCGATCGTGAGCATCAGGCGACCGCCTCGCTGCCGAGATAGGACTTGATGACGGTTGGATCGCGGACGACCGCTGACGGCTCACCCTGCGCGATCGTGGCGCCGTGATGCAGCACCAGCACGCGGTGCGCAAGCGCCATCACCGCGCGCATGACGTGTTCAATCAAGAGTATTGTTATGCCGGAATCACGGTTGATGCCCGTCAGCACGCGGACCATCCGGTCGGTTTCAGCCGGTCGCAGGCCCGCCATCACTTCATCGAGCAGCAGAAGTTTCGGCCCGGTTGCGAGCGCGCGCGCAACCTCGAGCCGCTTGCGATCCGGCAGCGTCAGCGACGACGCCGCCTGGTCGCGCTTGTCGTAAAGATCGAGTTGACGCAAAACCTCATCGGCGTGGCGCGCCGCCGTCGCGCAATCCGCGCGCTTCATCAGCGCGCCGATCATGACGTTCTCATGGACGGAAAGCGTCGGAAACGGGCGCACGATTTGAAACGTTCGACCGATGCCGCGTCGGCAAACGGCATCGGGCATAAGGCCGTCGATACGCGCGCCGTCAAAAGCGATGGCGCCATCGTCGGGCCGCAATACGCCGGCGATCATATTAAACAATGTTGTTTTGCCGGCGCCGTTCGGACCGATCACCGCAAAAATGCTGCCCGCCGAAACGGCAAAGCTCACGTCCTGGACCGCGCGCAGGCCGCGAAAGCTCTTTGACACACGTTCGACTTCGAGCAGCGCCGGCACGTCACTCATCCTTCGGCCCGGCGCGGCGGGTCGCACCGCGCGCATTGACGCGCAACAATTTCGAGATCGGTGGCCAGATGCCCTGCGGCATGACGACAATCACCACCAGCAGCGAGATGCCGTAAAATACCTGCTTCGCGCCCGGCACGCTGATTCCAAACCCGGTCAATAGTTCCGTGAGTCCCTCCGAGAATCCCGTCAGCACAAGCGCGCCGACGATCGGGCCGAACAGCGTGCCGACGCCGCCAATGATCGGCCCGAGGATGATCTCAATCGAGCGCGAGATGTTGAACGTCTGTTCGGGGAATAAATTATTGTAATAGAAGGCAAAGAACACGCCAGCGACCGAGGTCATGGCGGCTGAAATCACCACCGCGATCATCTTGCAGCGGAAAGTATCGATCCCAAGCGAGCGGGCGGCCTCTTCGTCCTCCCGAATGGCCTGCCAATAATACCCGATGCGGCTGCGCAACAGCGCCCGGCAGATCGCAAGTGCGGCGATCGTCATGGCCAGGATCACGTAGTAGAACATGGTCGGATTGCCGCGCAGGTTCCACACGTCGTTGTGCGTGAACTGCGCCACCGGCAGAAACAGGCCGCCCGATCCGCCGACCCATTTGAAATGATCAAAGCCGACGCGCGCGAACTCCGCGAATGCGATCGTCAGGATCGCGAAGTACACGCCGCCAACGCCAAACCGGAAGGCCAGAAATCCAATGATCGCACCGCAGCCCGCGCTGACCGCCAGCGCCGCCGGCAATCCGACCCACGGTCCGATGTCGAAATAGACGTACAACGCCGCCGTCGTATAAGCGCCAAGCCCCACGTAGATGGCGTGCCCAAGCGACAACTGGCCGGTAAAACCCATCATCACGTTCCACGCCTGGCCGGCGTAGGCGAAATAGAAAATCAAGATCAGAACGGTCAACAAATAGTCGTTGACGATCAACGGCGCGGCGAGGGCGGCGGCAAGAATGGCTGCAAGCAGCGCCCATCCGTGCGCGGGTACGCCATCGAACAGCAAGCGCCTCATCGCGCCACCTTTCCGAACAGCCCCTGCGGTCGGAACAGCAGCACAACGACCAGCAATGCGAATGAAAACATGCTCTTGGCGGATGGCGTGAAGAACAGCCCGGCGAGAGCTTCGGTGAGCCCGATCAGCACGCCGCCGGCCAGCGCTCCGGGCATTGAGCCCAGTCCGCCCGTGATGACAATCACGAATGCAAGCAGGGTGTAGGCCGGCCCCAGCGCCGGGGTGACGTCGATCAGCAGCACCAGCATCGCGCCCGCGGCGCCGACGCAGGCGGCACCCAACCCGAAGGTGAGCGCATAGAGGCCGTCAACATCAAGGCCGACAACCATCGCGCCGGTGTGGTTGTCGGCGCAGGCGCGGATGGCCTGTCCGGTCCGGGAGAAGCGGAAGAACGCAAATAGTGCTGCGGCGACGATGACGGCGGCACCGCCGGCGTAGGCCTTGGTTGCATCCACAATTAGCGGGCCTAAACCGAAGCTATCGAGCGAATAGGTGGTCTGCACATTTTTCGCGTCCGGACCAAAGATAATCAGCAGCGTGTTGACGATGATTATCGCGATCGCGACCAGTAAAATGAACTGGCTGTGCTCGGGTTGCTTGATAAATCGATTGATAAGGCGCGCCTGAAGCGCATAACCGAACACAAACAGCACCGCCGCGATCGGCAGCATCATCACCAGCGGGTCAAGCTTGAACGCGGCGAACAGCACGACCGCCATGTACATGGCAAGCGCCATCATTTCGCCGTGCGCGAAGTTGACGACGCGGATGACGCCAAAAATCACGGATAGCCCAAGTGCCATCAGTCCATAGACGAGGCCTGTCAACACTCCGCCGATCGCGACATTGAAATAGACTTCTGCTGGCAACAGCCTGTCCTGCAAAACAATGCCCCGGCAGCAATCACCGCCAGAGCAGTCGAGATTAGGGAAAATCAAGCACGCTTGTCGTAGGGTGCCATCGGCCATACTGGCTTCGCGTTGGCCGCGATCTTTGGCGCGACGGTGACCAGTTTGCCGCCGCGATTTTGAATCGCGGAGTTCTTCAAATTGTCATTCTGGCCCTTTTCGTTGAACTGGATTCCCGGGCCGGTGCTGACATTGTCGGTAATATTGGTCTTGCGAATAGCGTCGGCCAGCGCCTTGGGGTCGGTCGAACCAGCCCGCTTGTAGGCGTCCGCGGCAACGAGTAGCGCCTCGAATGTATAAACGTGGTTGGTGTTCAGATTGACCCCGGGATAGGCCTTGGCCAACGCAGCCTCGAGCTGTTTGCTGACCTTCTTGTTGGGGTCGTACCAAGGCACGAAGCTCAACGGACCATCCGACAGCTTGCCGAGTGTCTTCAAGTATTGATCTTCGTACCAGCCCGGCCCCATGCTGAGCACAGCCATCGGCGTCCAACGTTGCTTGACCAGTTCGCGCGTCAGCAAGATGGCGTCGTTTAGGCGGCTGACAACGAGCAGGGCGTCGGCGCCGGTCGCCTTCGCTTTTGCGATTTCGACGGAGAGATCGCGCGCTGTAGGATCGTAGGCGATCTGCTCAGCGAGATTGTATGGCATATTGAACTTGGGCATCACAGCGCCGATGCCATTTTTCATGGCCGTGCCGAATGTATCGTTGACGTGCAAGAACACGACCGACTTCGGCGCCGACCCCGTGATTTCAAATATTTCCTTCTGATTCGCGAATGCATCGCCCAAAATCATCGGCGCTGTCGGAAAATTGCGGAACACGAACTTGTAGCCCTGCTCGGTGATGGGCGGTGCCGCGGCAATGTTGATGACGAAGGGAATGCCCTTCTGCTCGGCGACCTGGGCGATGGACGAACTCTGACCCGAGTCGAACGCGCCGACGAGCAATTGGGCGCCTTCATTGATCATTTTCTCAGCCTGGGCGCGCGCGGTATCGACACTGGATTCGGTATCGCCGTTCATAATCGTCAGATTCGGCAATCCGAGAGATTTGAAAATGCCGGGCGCGATTTCCACACCGCGCTGGCAATCTTGCCCAATACCCGCCTGAGCGCCTGAGCGCGGCAGTAAAACGCCGACCTTCAACGCCGGGGCCTGCGCGCGAGCGGGGCCGGCAGCAACGCCGACGGCTGCGGCGGATAC
>JBGPOB010000280.1:0-5053 GCA_041487815.1 Xanthobacteraceae bacterium
ATTACGCCATGCCGCGCGCCGACGACTTCTGCGCGTTCGAGCTGGGCGAGAACGAGGTGCCGACCAAGACCAATCCGCTCGGCGTCAAGGGCGCCGGCGAATCGGGTACGGTCGGCGCGCTGTCGTCGGTGATGAATGCCGTCAATGACGCCATGGCGCGGATTGGCGCGCCCTATGTGCAGATGCCCGCCACGCCGGAAAAGGTCTGGCGCGCGCTGGCCGCGGCAAAGGGCAAGTGAGAACTGCGAATTCCGTTCGACGAGCGCATGTCCGGTACGCCGGGAATTTTTCTGACGGCCCGCTCATTCCCGCGAAAGCGGGAATCCAGCGGTAGAATGACGGAAATATCGGGTTTGGGTCCCCGCTTTCGCGGGGACGAGCGGATTGGAAAACGTCTCTACGCTAACGCCATGCGCTTTATTCTTCGCTCGCCGGGGCGGGGACGGCCGATCGAGAGGCGACGCATGCGATCGCTTGCGGGTTTATTCGGCGCACTGATCACGGCGCTTGCTTGCATCGCTTCCGCCGGCGCCGCGCCGTGCGAGCCGCCCGGCGGGTTCGATGCCTGGCTCGCGGCCTTCAAACGCGAAGCCGCGGCCGCGGGAATTTCACCGCCAACCTTGTCGGCCGCGTTCACCGGCGTCGGCTACGATCCGAAGATTATCGGCTACGACCGCAATCAGCGCGTGTTCAGGCAATCGTTCGAGGAATTTTCCAACCGCATGGTGTCGCTCAGCCGCCTGCAGAAGGGCGGCCGGCAGCTGGACCAGCACGCCGTCACGCTGTCGCGCGTCGAGCGGGAGTTCGGCGTGCCCGGCCCGGTGGTGGTCGCGATCTGGGGGCTCGAGACCGACTTCGGCGTCAACATCGGCAAGCTGCCGACCATTCGATCGCTCGCCACCTTGGCCTACGACTGCCGCCGCACCGAACTATTCCAGGGCGAGCTTATGGCGGCATTGAAGATCATTCAGCGCGGCGATCTTAATCCCGGCGAAATGCGCGGCGCCTGGGCCGGGGAATTGGGGCAGACGCAGTTCCTCCCATCCTCCTACATCAAGTTCGCCGTCGACTTTGACGGCGACGGCCGCCGCGACCTTTTGCGCAGCGCGCCCGACGTGCTGGCCTCGACGGCGAACTATCTCAAAGGCTACGGCTGGAAAACCGGCCAGCCGTGGGTCCCCGGAGCCGCGAATTTCGACGCGCTGCTCGGCTGGAACAACAGCCAGGTCTATGCGAGGACGGTCGCCCATTTTGCCACCCGCCTGAGCGACGGCCGCTAGGCCGGCATGGCGTGGACGACTGGCTGTGATGCCCGGCTTTGAAAGCCTGCGGAAAGGCGGCTAGAACGAAAGCTGGAGCAATCGATGGCTTTCGATACGATCATCCGCGGCGGCACCGTGGCGACCGCGTCCGACACGTTTGTCTGCGACGTCGGCATCAAGGACGGGCGCATCGCCGCGCTCGGTGACAAGCTTGGCGCGGCGACGGAAACCGTGGACGCGACCGGCAAGCTGGTTTTGCCCGGCGGAATCGACAGCCACGTCCACATCGCGCAGCCCTCCGCGCCCGGCATCGTCATGGCCGACGACTTCGCCTCGGCGACACGCGCCGCCGCCTTCGGCGGCAACACCATGGTGCTGCCGTTCGCGATGCAACGGAAAGGCGAGTCGCTGCGCCAGGTCGTGAAGGACTATCACGCCAAGGCCGAGGGACAGTGTTACGTCGATGTTTCGTTTCATCTCATTATCGCCGATGCGTCGGAACGCGTGCTCGGGCAGGAACTCCCGGCCCTCGTCAACGACGGCTACACGTCGTTC
Organism: Xanthobacteraceae bacterium; assembly: GCA_041487815.1. Taxonomy (GTDB): domain Bacteria; phylum Pseudomonadota; class Alphaproteobacteria; order Rhizobiales; family Xanthobacteraceae; genus CANJBX01. Next base: position 1,818 of record JBGPOB010000280.1, read on the forward strand.
AAGGTATTCATGACTTACGAGGGTCTGGCGCTTTCGGACCTTGAGATGCTCAATGTCATGAGCGTCGCGCGCGAGACCGGCGCGCTGGTAATGGTGCACGCGGAGAACTACGACGCCATCCGCTTCCTGACCGACCGGCTCGAACGCGCGGGAAAAACCGCGCCGCATTATCACGCCGCCTCGCGGCCGATGCCGGTCGAGCGCGAGGCGACGCATCGCGCGATCGCGCTCGCCGAACTGGTCGACGTGCCGGTGCTGATCGTGCATGTGTCGAACCGCGAGGCGATGGAGGAGATCGCGCGCGCGCAACGCAAGGGCCTCAAGGTCTATGGCGAGACCTGCCCGCAATACCTCATGCTCACCGCCAGGGACCTCGAAGGCCTCAACATGGAAGGCGCAATGCTGGTCTGCTCGCCGCCGCCGCGCGACGAAGCGAGCCAGCAGGCGTGCTGGGAAGGCTTGCAGCAGAGAATCTTCTCGCTGTTTTCCTCCGACCATTGCCCATTCCGCTACGACGAGACCGGCAAGCTCGCGCCGAAGGGCCGCACGTCTTTTCGCTGGGTGCCGAACGGCATTCCCGGCATCGAGACGCGGCTGCCGATCCTGTTCTCGGAAGGCGTCGGCAAGGGCCGCATCAGCCTCAACGATTTCGTCGCGCTGACCGCCACCAATCACGCCAAGACGTACGGCCTCTATCCGAAGAAGGGCACGATCGCCGTCGGCAGCGACGCCGACATCACCATTTGGGATGCCGGGCGCAAGGTGGCGATCGCGCAAAAACTCCTGCACCACGGTGCCGACTACACGCCCTATGAAGGCCTTGCTGTTACCGGCTGGCCGGTCTCGACCATGGTGCGCGGCAAGTTCGTGGTGCGCGATGGCGCGCTCGTCGGCGCCAAGGGCGACGGAGCCTATGTGCCGCGCGAAAAGTCTCCGCTGGCGACGCCGCTCGGGCGAACGGTGGTGGTGTGATGCGCAGCTTCGCGATCGCAGGCTGTCATTGCCCGCGAAGGCGGGCAATCCACAATCTCGCAACTCCGGAGTTCGCTTTTTCAAACCATCGACCGACTGGCTGCCCCGCCTGCGCGGGGCATGACAAACATTTAGATGAGCCTCATGCCTGAAACCTTCCCCGCCCTCAATCCGCCGCCGCGCCTGCTGATGGGCCCCGGCCCCGTCAATGTCGATCCGCGCGTGCTGCGCGCGATGGCGATGCCGATGCTCGGCCAGTTCGATCCCGCATTCACCGCCTACATGAACGAAACCATGGAGCTTTACCGTCAGATCTTTCGCACGGCGAACAAATGGACGTTCCTGATCGACGGTTCCGCGCGCGCCGGCGCCGAAGCGCTGCTGGTCTCGCTGATCGCGCCCGGCAACAAGGTGTTGGTGCCGGTGTTCGGCCGCTTCGGCCACCTGCTGGCGGAGATTTCACGGCGCGCGCGCGGCGATGTGATCGCGATCGAGCGCGAATGGGGGACCGTGTTCACCGCCGCCGAAATCGAAGCGGCGATCGCGAAGCACAAGCCGAAAGTGGTTGCACTCGTTCACGGCGACACGTCCACGACCATGGCGCAGCCACTCGCAGGCATCGGCGATGCTTGCCGCAAGCACGGCGCGATCCTCTACATTGACGCCACCGCGACGCTCGGCGGCGTCGACGTCCCGGTGGATGCGCTCAAGCTCGACGCGGTCTCGGCCGGATTGCAGAAGTGCCTATCCGGTCCGCCCGGGTCCGCTCCGGTCACCTTCAACGAGCGCGTGGTCGAGGTCGTGCAACGCCGCAAGCACGTCGAGGCCGGCATCAAGCCGGCCGGCATGGTCGAGGGCGACGGACCGATCATCCAATCGAACTATTTCGACCTCGCCATGCTGATGGATTATTGGGGCGAGAGCCGGCTCAACCACCACACCGAGGCGACATCGATGCTCTACGCGGCGCGCGAGGTGGCGCGCATCGTGCTTGAGGAAGGGCTCGAAACCTGTTTCGCGCGCCACCTCCGCGCCAGCGCCGCGCTGTCAGCGGGCCTGCAAGCCATGGGACTGACTTTGTTCGGCGAGCAGCGTCACAAAATGGCGAGCATTACCGGCGTCGTCATCCCCGCCGGCGTCGACGGCGACGGCGTGCGCGCCATGATGCTCGACGACTTTGGCATCGAAATCGGCACCTCGTTCGGGCCGTTGCACGGCAAGATCTGGCGCATCGGCACCATGGGCTACGTCTGCCGCAAGGAGAACGTGCTGATTTGCCTGGGCGCGCTCGAAGCGGCGCTCCGCCGTTTCGGCTTCAAGGCCGATGCCGGCGCGGGCGTCGATGCCGCGCTCGCCGTCTATCACCAGCAGAGTTAGCGCGTCAGCACCACGAACCCGGTGCCTTCCCCGGTTTCCGGGCCGAGCCCTTCGTCGCTGATGATGAGCGAGGCGCCGGGGGACAGCAGCGCGGAAATCCGCTGCACGGTTTCCGGCGCCAGTTCGATCCGGTCGAGCGCCTCGGAAGCCGAAATCGGCGGGCGCACATCGTGCACTGCCGCCTCGACAACGGCCTTGCGATGGCGCGCCTTGCCGGCGACGCGGATATCCGGTTTGGCGCGCTGCGCCAGCATGCGTTCGCTGGCCGGCATCGACACCACGGTCCAGCGCACGCCGGAACCGCCGTCGGCTTGCGCCATGGCCGTGAAGACATGCGTGCCCATCACCTGGTCCGCATTTGCGACAGTCGCCGGCATGTCGAACAGCGGCTCGAAGCCTTTGCGTACAAACACGCGCCGTTCCTTGCGGCTGACGAAGATGGTGACCGGCGCGCCCGGCGCTGCGGACGCAGCGGTTACCGGCGACGGATCATTGGCGGCGGCTGCAATCGAAGCATTGAACGCCGCCGGTTGAGCGCCGACGGTCTCGACAACCGCGAGCCTGACGCTGTCCGTCACATTGCCGTCGGGCTTTTCCTCGGACGACAGGCCGGCAAGCCGCAGTTCCGGCGCCGGCGTCACCGCCGCTTCGGCCTCCGCCGGCTTCGGCGTGAACAGACGCGAATGCTCGATCGGGAGCGGCGCGACCGCGCCATTGCTGATGATCACGCGCGCGCCAAGCTTGGTCGTGCCCCACAGCCGGATCGCGAATTCGTTCGGCAGGCGGATGCAGCCGTGCGACGCCGGATAGCCCGGCAGAATGCCGCCATGCAACGCGACGCCCGACCAGGTGATGCGTTGCATGAACGGCATCGGCGCCGCGCTATA
>JBGPOB010000281.1:0-5048 GCA_041487815.1 Xanthobacteraceae bacterium
CAGGGCGTAGGCGGGAACGGCGACGAAGCAATCTCGTCGCGCGCTCGTCCATCCGAATGGGAATGCGTCGTCGCGCCAAGCGCTCCTCGCAATGACGATCGAGGAATGCAGTTGCAGTTCACGTCGGTCTGTCGACGTCCGCTCATTCCCGCGAAAGCGGGAATCCAACGCAGGGATAAACGCACGTGCGGTGCTGGATCCCCGCTTCCGCGCGGACGAGCGGTTCGGAATGGTGCTCAAATCAACCAGGGTGCGCCCTAGGCAAGATCCTTCCAGCCCGGGTCGGGCGCAAAGCGCGGGCCGTGGGTGGCCGCGAGCCGCTCGAGCGCGGCCTTGACGTCGGCGATGCCGCGGGCGCGGGCATAATGCATCGGCCCGCCGCGGAACGGCGCGAAGCCGGTGGCGAAGATCATCGAGGCATCGACGATGTCCTCGTCGGCGACGACCTTTTCGCGCAAACACGTGACGCAGATGTCGAGCATCGGCAGGATCAGCCGGTCGGTGATTTCATCCGTCGGCGCCGGCGCGCCAGATTCCTTCGCGGGCTTGCCGTCCTTCCAGTCGTAGAGGCCCTTGCCGGTCTTCTTGCCGAGCTCGCCCTTGGCGACCTTGTCGCGCAGCCATTGCGGCGCTTCCGGCATCGGACGCGGCAATTGCGCGCGCAAGACCTCGGCGACATGCAGGCAGATGTCGAGCCCGACCTCGTCGGCCAGCTCGATCGGCCCCATCGGCATGCCGAAATTTTCGGCCGCGGCGTCGATGGTTTCCTTCTTCATACCGCCGTCGAGCATGATCAGCGCTTCCATCAGGTAGGGCATCAGCGCGCGGTTGACGAGGAAGCCCGGCGCGCTTTTCACCGGCGCGGGCAGGCGATCGATGCGGCCGAGGAACGCATTGGCGGCGGCGAGCACGTCGTTGCCGACCTGGTCGTGGCCGACGATCTCGACCAGTTGCAGGCGCGACACCGGATTGAAGAAATGCATTCCGAGGAAGCGATCGGGACGCTTCAGCCCCTCGCGCAACTGCTCGATCGGAATGCTCGACGTGTTGGTGGCGAGGATGGCGCCCGGGCGCATCTTGGCTTCGGTGGCGGCGTAGATTTTTTTCTTCAGCTCCAGAATTTCCGGCACCGCCTCGATGATGAGATCGGCGGAGACTACGCCGTCGCCCTTGAGGTCGGGGATCAGGCGGTCGAGCGCGTCGCGCACCTCGATGCTCTTTTGCGACAGCCGCTTGTAGAGGCCGGCTGCGCGCCTGATGGCGCCGCCGAGCGGCTCCGACTTCATGTCGGCGAGCGTGACGGTGAAGCCGTTCCACGCGCACCAGGCGGCGATGTCGCCGCCCATGGCGCCGGCGCCGATGACATGGACGCGGTGCCCTTGAAAATCGCCGCTGGCGAAGGCTTTCAGCTTCTCTCGCAAGAAGAACACGCGCACGAGATTTTGCGCGGTCGGCGTCGCCAGAAGCTTGCCGAACGAGGCGATCTCGGCCTGCTGCATCGTGCGCGCGTCGCCGCCGTGGCTCTGCCACAGGTCGATCAAGGCGTGCGGCGCGGGGTAATGCTCAACCGGGGCTTTCTTCGCGGTTTCGCGCCGCATGCGCGCGGAGAGAAAACTGCGCGCCGGCCCGGAGTTGAGGAGCGAGACCACGGCGCCCGCGCGCGCGGTCTTAAGCTCGCCGTTGACGGCCGCCTGCACGGCGCCGCGCACGTGGCGCTCTTGCGTCACGGCATCGAGAAGGCCGAGCGATTTCGCGCGCCGCGCCCGCAGGTTCCGCCCCGTCAGCATCGCGGTCATCGCCTCGACCGGGTTGATCAGCCGGGTCAGGCGCACGGTGCCGCCGAGGCCGGGATGCAGGCCGAGCAGCACTTCGGGAAAACCCAGCCGCGCGTCCTCGGTGGCGATGCGGTAGTCGCAGGCGAGCGCGACTTCGAGCCCGCCGCCGAGGCAGAAGCCGTGGATCACGGCGACCGTCGGAACTTTCAAGTTGTCGAGGCGATCGACGACGGCATGCGCTTTCGATAGTTGCGCCGCCACGTCGGCGCCGGCGCTGCCGCGAAACTGCCTAATGTCGGCGCCGGCGATGAAGCCCGAATGTTTTGCGGAACGGATGACGAGGCCCTTCGGCAGGTCGCTTTCGAGCTTGGACAGGATATCGTCGAGTTCCGCCAGCACCTCGGCATTGAGCGTATTGGCGCTGGCGCCCGCGCAATCGATCGCGAGCCAGGCAATGCCGTCGCTGTCGCGCGCCAGACGCCAGTGCTTCCACGGGCCCGGAGCCGCGGCGGCGAGGGGGCCGAGTTCGAGGCTGCGCGCCGCAAACGTATCGAGGATTTTCGCCATCGCCTAGAGCGAAATCCGTTTTGATAGAATCATCTCGGATACCTCACATTTTTAGTTTGCGCATAATCCGGCGAACCGGTGACGGCTTTGCCGGATCATGCGCTACACCGTTTCGATCAGCAGCGCGCCGCCGAGGCCGCCGCCGATGCACTGGCTGGCGATGCCGCGCTTCTTGCCGAGCCGCTTCAAGGCGTTGACGAGATGCAGCGTGATGCGGTTGCCGCTGGCGCCGACCGGATGGCCAAGCCCGATGCCGCCGCCGTCGATGTTGAGTTTGTCGCGCGCGATTGCGCCGAGCGCGCCGTCGAGTTGCAGAACCTCGCGGCAGAATTTTTCGTCCTTGAAGGCGGCGACGCAGGAGAGCACCTGCGCCGCGAAGGCTTCGTTGATCTCCCACAGATCGATGTCGCCGACCGACAGCTTCTGGCGTTTGAGGAGTTCGGCCGAACTCAGCGCCGGCCCGAGACCCATGATGGACGGGTCGAGCGCCGACCAGGCGCTGTCGATAATGCGCGCGCGCGGGGTCAGCCCGTATTTGCCGATCGCGTCTTCCGAGGCCAGGATCACCCACGACGCGCCATCGGTGATCTGCGAGGAATTGCCGGGCGTGACCTTGCCCCACGGCCGCTCGAACGCGGGCTTGAGCTTGGCGAGCGACTCAATCGAGCTATCGGGCCGCACGCCGTCGTCGAAATCATAGACCTTGCCGTTGCGCGCGATCGCCGGCTCAAGTTCGCCGTCGAAATATTTTTCCTTTTGCGCGTTCGCCAGGCGATGGTGGCTTTGCATCGCGTACCGGTCGGCGTCGAGGCGCGAGATGCCGAAAATTTGCGCCAGAATTTCCGCGGTCTGTCCCATGTTGAGCGCGACGACCGGGTCGGTGAGGCCGCGTTCGAGCCCGATGACCGGCTTGAAGAACATCGACGGCCGCAAGCTCGCGAACACTTTCAACCGCGACATCAGATCGCGCGCGGAAAACATCGCGGCGAACCAGTCGACCGCGCGGCGGCTGTAAACGAGCGGCGCGTGGCTCAGCGCTTCTGCGCCGCCAGCCAGGATAAGGTCCGACTGACCCTCGCGGATATACTGGTAGGCCGTGTCGATCGACTGCATGCCCGAGCCGCAATTGATCGAGACGGTGAACGCCACCATGCGCTCGCCCATGCCGAGCCGCAGCGCGGCGACGCGCGCCGGATTGACCTCGTCGGCGATGACGTTGACCATGCCGAGGATGACCTGGTCGAAAGCGTCCGGCGCGAACGGCTGGCGCAGCAACAGCGGCCGGCCGCACTGCACGGCGAGATCGACCGGCGTGAACGGGCCGACGCCGCGGGCCTTGAGGAACGGCGTGCGGGCGCCGTCGATGATGTAGACCGGGCGGTCTACTCCGCCGCGTGGTGCACTGGCGATGGCGCGCCTCCCTCTCGGCTGTCGCGCTTGCCCGTCGATTGGGAGGCGAACGCGCTGAGTTCCTCCGGCGCAAAATCGTCGACGTTGATGACGTCCGCAACGGCGCGCGCGACGGCCTCGAGCTGCGCGGCTTCGTTTTCGGTGATCGTGCCCTGCGCCAGCGCCTTGGCGACGTCGGTTGCGTGCGCCTTGCGCATGCGGTCGCGGACGGGCTGCACCGCCACCACCAGCTTGAAGGCGCGGTCGAGACGGGCGACGCCGCCGTCGTCGGCGGGATGAAACAGGCCGGTGGTGACGCGGTCGCGGCTCGCCGACGGCTCGATCAGGATATTGGCGCAGGCGCGCGTCACGGCGTCTTGCGGGCCGCGATGCCGGGGCCCGAGCGGCATCAGCATGAAGCGCAACATCCAGGCCACCGGCCGGCTCGGCAGATTGGTGAAGATTTCATCGAACCGCGCCGCCATGGTGGCGCAGCCGGTCTGCATCGACCATTCGACCAGCGGCAAATCGGCGTCCTGGCGGCCTTCGTCCTGCCAGCGCTTGAGGACGGCGGAAAGAAGGAACAGCTCGGAGAGAATGTCGCCGAAGCGCGCGGAGATCATTTCCTTGCGCTTGAGGTCGCCGCCGAGCGTCAACAGCGCCATGTCGACGCAGAGCGCGAACGCCGAGGAATAGCGGCCAAGCTGGCGATAGTAATGTGCGGTCTTGCCGGCGTCGGGCGCCGGTGCGGTTAGCCCGCCGGTCCAGGCGCGCACAAAGGCGCGCAACGCATTGCTCACGCTGTGGCCGACGTGGCCCCAGAATGCGCTGTCGAAGTCGTCGAGGCCGCGCGCGCGGTCGGGATTTTCCAGCGCCAGCATTTCCTTGAGCACATAGGGATGGCTGCGGATCGAGCCCTGGCCGAACTGGATCAGCGCGCGCGTCACGATGTTGGCGCCTTCGACGGTGATGCCGATCGGCACCGCGCGGTAGAGCGCGCCCATATAGTTCTGCGGGCCTTCGATCACCGCCTTGCCGCCGTGCACGTCCATGGCGTCGTTGACGCAAACGCGCAGGCGGTCGGTAGCCTGGCCCTTCATGATGGCGGTGACGACGGCGGGATGGTGGCCGGCGTCGATGCCGGCGCAGGTGAAGCGGCGCGCGCCGTCGAGCAGATAGGCGGTCGCGGCGAGGCGGCCGAGCCGTTCCTGAATGGCTTCGAATTTTCCGATCGGGAGATGGAACTGCTCGCGGATGCGGGCATAGGCGCCGGTGGTGTGGGCGGCATAGGCGGCGCCGGCGGCGGAGAGCGAAGGC
>JBGPOB010000282.1:0-5029 GCA_041487815.1 Xanthobacteraceae bacterium
CGCCGGCATCATCGAGACCACGTTCAAGGAGGAATGCGAGACCGACCTGTTCGGCGAGCAGACCGTGCTGTGCGGCGGCCTAGTCGAGCTGATGAAGGCCGGCTACGAGACGCTGGTGGAAGCCGGCTACGCGCCCGAAATGGCCTATTTCGAATGCGTGCACGAGGTCAAGCTGATCGTCGACCTGATCTATGAGGGCGGCATCGCCAACATGAACTACTCGATCTCCAACACCGCCGAGTACGGCGAATACGTTTCCGGCCCGCGCGTGGTGAATGCCGAGACCAAGGCGGAGATGAGGCGCATCCTTGACGACATCCAGTCGGGACGTTTCGTCAAGGACTGGATGCTGGAGAACAAGGTCAACCAGACCTCGTTCAAGGCCACCCGCGCCAAGCTGGCGCAGCACCCGATCGAGCAGATCGGCGGCAAGCTGCGCGAGATGATGCCGTGGATCAAGCAACGGGCGCTGGTGGACAAATCGAGGAACTGATCCACGTTCTTGAACTAACGGGCTCGCCGGCGCGCACCCTATGAATCAAATAATGTCCACCGGTGGATAGATGCCGGAACTGATCCGGCGACGATCAGGGCGGCATGGCCATGCGAATTCGGGTCGTCCTGATTTTGGTCTTGTTAACTATAGTTAGGGCGGCGAGCGCGCAGGATTCCCGGCGTCCGAGCGCCAAGTTGCAGCAAGAAACCTGCGATGGCGGCACCTATGACATGGTCAGGTGCCTGACGGCGTTAGCCGACACCTGGGACGCGCGCCTCAATACCGCCTACCGCGACGCGCTTGCGGCCGCCCGGCCGGAGCAACGCGAGAAATTGCGCGCCGCCCAGCGGCTCTGGGTCCAGTATCGCGATGCCAACTGCGACTATTACGCCTTCGGCGAGGGCACGATCGCCCGGGTCGAAGCCGCCGAATGCCGGCGGGCCATGACGGCGAGCCGCGCACGTGAACTTGCGGGCGATCCGAAATAGCCGGCGGGCGCGCGAGGCTGCCATCTTGCGCCCACAATAATATTACAGGAATATGACGATCGCTCGCTTCTTGCCGCAGCAACGGGCTGCCGGTGGATGCGGGGGTTACGCGTATTTCATGTCGCTGATTGCCATTTTCCGGGCTGCCCGCCGGCCGGCTACAATGCCGGTGGCTGCCGCGTTTCCCGCGATGAGCGCCGCCTTCGTGGGCGCGCTTCATCTGGCCGCCGTCGCGGTCATGCTGGCGTCGGAAGCCGAGCCGATCGACAAGCTCACCTTTCTTTTGACCTGGGGCCTCCTGAATTGCTTTTGGCTGGCGCTCGTGCGCCGGCCGGCGATGGCGGCCGCGCTGTCGCTCGCCATGATCGCCGCCATCGTCGTGCTCTCGCGTCTCAAGCACGAGGTGATCTGGACCACGCTGAATTTTCTCGACGTAATGATCGTGGACAGCGAATCCATCCGCTTTCTGCTCACGATCTTTCCTGATTTCGAAAATTTTGCCTATCTCGGATTCGCAATCGCGGTCCCCATCGCCGTGCTGGTCTGGCGCAGCGATCCATTCCGGGTGCGGCGTCCTCTGGCCACGGCCGGCGCATTCGTTTGCCTGTCGGGACTGACGGGGCTTGCGCTCGCGGTGCCGCTGCCCAACTGGCACATCTTCTTGCCCGGCAGCCACATCTCGAAGTTCGCGCGTTCCGGCGTTGAATCGATCAGCGAGTTGTTGAACCACGGAACATTGGAGTCCGCGACCGCGGTCAATGGCCGGCTTGCACCGGCGAGCGCTTCCTGCCAGCCCGCGGGCCGCCTGCCGCACATCGTGCTGGTGCACGACGAATCGAGCTTCGACATCCGCGCCATCGCCAACGTGCGCGTGCCGCAACGTTACGGAGTGCATTTTCTGTCGTTCGACGGCAAGGCGCGACAACTCGGCGTCGAGAGCAGCGGCGGTGCCAGCTGGTATGCGGAATACAACGTGCTCGCCGGCCTGTCCTCGCGCTCCTACGGAAAATTCTCGTATTTTCTCCCGCGCCTCGCGGCCGGCCGCGTCGAGCGTGGGCTGCCGCACGCGTTGCGTCATTGCGGCTACCGCACATTCTCGTTTTATCCCTCGCACGGTGCCTTCATGAGCGCGCGCAGCTTCCATCAGTCGACCGGAATCGAGCACTTCCTCGACGCCAAGGCGATGGGAACGAAGGTCATCGAGCCCGACAGCTTTTACTACGACGTTGCATTGAATACGCTGGCGCGCGAACGCGGCGACGGGCCGCTGTTTCTCTACGTCTATCTCGCGGCCAACCATTACCGCTGGGACGAAATCTGGCGGCCCGAACTGACGCCCGATTGGCAAGTGACCGACAACGTGCCCAAGGTTGACGAGTACCTGCGGCGCCAGTCGCTCAGCATGCGCGAATACGCCGACTTCATGGCGCGCCTGCGCAGCGATTTCCCGACGGAGTCGTTCCTGATCGTGCGCTACGGCGATCACCAGCCGGAATTCGCCGCCGAAATGATCGAGCCCGGCATCGGCGAGGTAGACATGGCGAGCCGCATGGCGGCGTTCGATCCGCGCCATTTCACGACCTATTACGCCATCGACGCGATCAACTTCCGTCCGGTCAACCTCACGTCGGCACGCGACCGGCTCGATGCGCCGTATCTGCCGTTGATGATCCAGGAATTGGCCGGCGTGCCGCTGGAGCCGTCGTTCGCCGAGCAGAAGAAGATTCTGGAACGCTGCAATGGCGTCTTCTACGCCTGCGGCGGCGGAGCCGAGGCCAGGCGCTTCAATCGCCTGCTGATCGATGCCGGACTGATCAAGGGGCTATAGCGGGCGATGCTTCGTCTTGCGCTCGTGGTGGTTTTGCAGCTTGCCGGGCTGGCAGTTCAGTTTCTGACCGAATATTCCGTGTTCGCGATTACGCTGGCGCTGCTGACCTGGGCGCTGGTGAATTTTACCTGGCTTTTTGTGCTGCGGCGGCCGGCGATTGCCGCGGCCCTGTCGTTCGCGATGTTCGGCATCCTTATCATCCTGTCGCAGTTCAAGTACGGCATCACCTGGATGACGGCGACGTTTCTGGACGTCATGCTGATCGACGCCGACACGATCGCGTTTCTGGCGCAGATCTTTCCGCAATTGTCGACGGCCGCTTGGATTGCCGCCGTGGCCGGCGTTCCGCTGCTGGTATTGATCTGGTGGATCGATCCGCTACGCGTTCCGCGCAAAGTATCCGCGGTCGGTGCGGCGGCCTGCCTTGCCGTCATCGTGCCGCTATCGCTTGCGGTCCCCGAACATGGGGATGAGCCGTTTCAGGGCGTCAATCACGTTTCGAGCTTCTCGCGTTCCGGCGTCTTTGCCGTTTCCCAACTCATGGCGCACGGATGGGTCGACGCCGCGCCCGCCGTCGACGACCCCGTGCCCATGAGGAGCAAGTCGCCGTGTCGGCCCGCGGGCAAGCTGCCCACCATTATTGCCATCCTTGATGAATCAAGTTTCGATGCGACGGCCGCGCCGGGCATTAAAGTTCCCGCCGGCTACGCGGAGCACTTTCAGTCGTTCGACGGCGTCAAGCGCCTGCTCACGGTCGAAGCGACCGGCGGGCCGACGTGGTATTCGGAATACAATCTGCTGACCGGCCTGCCGGCACGCGCCTTTGGCAAGCTCAAGTATTACGTCACCCGCATCGCCGCGGAACGCATCGAGCGCGGCTTGCCGTACGCGCTGCGGCGCTGCGGATATCGCACGTTCTCGCTCTATCCCGCGCTTGGGGATTTTCTCAGCGCACGCCGCTTCCAAACCCATGTCGGCATCGAGCATTTCATCGATCAGCACGGCATGGGAGCCGACGTTGAAATGCACCCCGACGATTTCTTTTACGATCAGACCGCGCGGCTGATCGCGCGCGAACGCGGCGAGGCGCCGCTGTTCATCTTTACCTATCTCACTGCCAATCACTTTCCCTGGACCAGCGAGTTTCGGCCGGACCTGACGCCGGACTGGCGGACGCCCGGAAATACGGCCGAGATCGACGAATACCTGCGCCGGCAGACCATGAGCGCGCGCGACTATTCGGATTTTCTCGGACGGCTGAAGCGCGAGTTTCCCGATGGCCAGTTCCTGCTCCTGCGGTTTGGCGATCACCAGCCGGCAATCTCAAACAAAATGCTGGACCCTGCCGCCGAGCCCGAGGACATCGCTCGGCGTGTGCGCGACTATGATGCGAAATATTTCACGACCTACTACGCGATTGACGCGATCAACTTCGTCCCCGTCGATCTGTCATCGGCTTTGCCGACGCTCGAAGCGGCGCATTTGCCGTTGGTTATCCAGGAAGCTGCCGGCGTGCCGCTCGACCGCTCGTTTGTCGAGCAGAAGAAAATTTTGCAACGATGCGCCGGGCGTTTTTTCGACTGCGCGGACGGTGCGGAAAGCCGCCGCTTCTATCGCATGCTGATCGAAGCCGGGTTGTTTCGCGGGTCGTAAAAGCCGATGAGACGCGCCCGGCGGACACCGGTTATTGCCGCTTCGCGATCTGCTCCCCCAGCCAGCGCGCGATCGCATCGGGCGTCTCGGCGCCTGCGCCGCCCGCCCTGCGGTTCGCCTCGCGCATGGTGGCGACGGGAATTGCGTTGATGAGCGGGCGCACGGCCTCGATGAGCGCGGCGTCCTCCGCGCGTTTTGGCGAGATCAGCACAATCGCGTCGTAGGGCGGGATCGCGCCCTTGTCGTCGACGAGCGTGCGCAGCCCGAACTGCGCGACGCGGCCGTCGCTGGTGTAGGCCGAGATCAAATCGATCTCGCCCGCGGCCGCGGCCTGATACATGAACTCGGCCTGCATCTGCCGCTGTTGGTGGAAGGCGAGGTGGTAGGTGCTTTCGATCGATCGCCATTCCGGACGCCCGAAGAATTCGTAGTCGCCGGCGATCGATAGCTGCGGAGCGTGGCGCGAAAGATCGCTCAGCGTGTGGACCGCGAGCGCGTCGGCACGCCGGTCGAGCATCGCCAGCGCATAGGCATTCTCAAATCCGAGACTGCCGAGCAGCGTGA
>JBGPOB010000283.1:0-5001 GCA_041487815.1 Xanthobacteraceae bacterium
AAAGCATTCTCGCGTCGCCCTCTGACAATACAACGCGCGGGTGGACAATTGGGTTGCGATAATCCTCTCGCATTTGGTCTAATTCAATTATGGTCTTTTCAAGAGGAGAGGGGGTTGGCTTTTTTTCGGCAATCTCCCTCAATGCTTTAATGTAATCGTACCAACTATGAAGGGTCTCCCCCGGTTTGCCGCTAAACAGACCATAATAAGATTCGAGGCACGCCTCTACAGCACGCGCAACATGAAAGCCGGATGCCGAGAGCAAATTAAATGCCAGACAACGACCGGCTGCTTTCCAATCATCTTTTGCCTTCTGTGGAATGAACGAAGCAAGATCGGTAGGGAAAGTCTGATCGGCGGCATCCACTAATGCTGGCGTATAATAAATTCCTCGGCGCGGAACGAAATATGTAGCAGTTTCCCGCATTTCTTCCGCAAAAACTGTTTCAAATTCCGTAATTGCTGCTTGTATCCAGGTCCAGTTCCATGACTGAATTAGCGGATCAGCCTCTTCTGGAAATCGAAATACAAATTCCCCTTTTTCATTTTTCGTACGAAAACGCTCATTTGTAAGGCTGGTAATTCTATCCAGAAGTTCGCGTGCTTTTGCTGCCGAAATACCGATCGGTATAGGAACTCCATCAAGCAATCGAGTCATTGCGTTCTGGGCTTGCCAAACCGGCCAAAATGCATTCGTCGGAGCCACATCCCCGGAAAGTGTAGCCAGCGCGCGAATGTCTTTGCCAAAATCATAAAATGAAAATGGATTGATACGTTCCACGTCATGTTCCTCCAAACAATGGAAATTGGTTGTTGGGAAGAAGAGTACAACTGAATCTCGGCTGGCGGAAATATGTACGCCCGACATGGATCAACCTCTTTAGGTTGGCATCTACATGCTCGCCTTAGAAAAACGCTATCCTGTCACGGTATTTACAATTAAGGGATGCGAATTCGCTAAGTAAAGTATATAAATGCGATCGAGATCATATGGGATCCTGGCACGCACGCTTAAATTAATACGAAGGGCGCTCCCCACGCGGAGATTGATCATGTCGTCATTTTGGAAGGCCGGCTTAGCCGGCGTTGCGATCGTAGGCGGTGTCGTTGCGGTGACGGCTTTTGCCGTGGCTCAGATGGCCCCAGGTCATCACGGAATGCACGGCCAAATGATGCACGGCCAGATGATGGGTGGCCAGCAAGGCATGCATGGCGGAATGGGCGCGCAAGGGATGCACGGCGGGATGGGCGCACAAGGCATGATGGCGCAACGGGCTGGATTGACCGGTCAACCAACAATGGCCGGGCAGGATGCATTCGGGACCATCCAGGAAATCGTGCAAGTGCTCGAGGCCGACCCGGCGACCGACTGGTCGAAGGTGAATATCGCTGCGTTACGCGAGCACCTGATCGACATGAGCGAGGTCACGCTCCACGCGGTTGCGACCGAACGGCCGCTTGAGAATGGCATCGAAATCGCAGTGACGGGGGAGGGCCGCACCCTGACGGCGATCAAGCGCATGGTGCCGGCACATGTGCGTGAGCTTGCCGGGCTGGGTTGGAACGCCAAGACCGAGGATTTGCCAAACGGGGTCAACCTCATCGTTACCAGCGCCGACAGCGCGCAAGTTACGAAGCTCAAGGCGCTCGGCTTCATGGGCGTCATGGTTCAAGGCGGTCATCATCAGCCTCACCATCTCGCAATGGCCAAGGGCGCTTGGAATATGCACTAAGCGGACGAGGCTGCGCGCCCTGCGGCGCAACGCGCCGCCCATTGGCGGCTGCCGCTCAGTGATTGGTGATTGTACGGCAGCGGGCGCGTCACGCCTCATTCAATGCGCGCTGCAAATACTTTTCGAGCGAATTCAGGTTTACGCCGTGTGCGTCCGCCGACTTCCATGTGTCGCCGCGGCTTGCCAATCGCCGGATTACCGACCGGATCGTATAACGTTGCGGACGGACGGCTATGGTCAACTCGCTCCAGTCGAGCGGCGTCGAGACTGTCGCGCCGGGAAAAGCGCGCAGCGAATAGGGCGCGGCAATCGTCTGGCCGATGCTGTTGCGCGCGTAGTCGAGATAGATTTTGCGCTGGCGCTCCGCGGGGTGCGGGGAAAGGCTTGTCAGTTTCGGCAATTGCCGGTGCACGACCTGCGCGATCATTTTCGCAATGGCGCGGGTCCGCGCGAATTCATATTGGCCGCGCAACGGCAGATAGACGTGCAGTCCCCTCTTGCCTGACGTCTTTACAAGGCTGGTTCCGCCGCTCGCGGCGACAAGCTTGCGAACCGCGCGCGCCACTGCGATGACGTCCGCGAAATCGCTTCGGCCCGGGTCGATATCGATGACGAGAAAATCCGGCCGGTCGAGGCGGCCGATGCGCGCCAGCCACGGATGCAGCTCGATGCAGCCCAGGTTGGCCAGGTAGAGCAGCGTCGCCTTGTTGTTGCAGACGACGTAATGGACGTTCTTTCCGGTACTCTGCGCACGGATCGAAACGCTTTTGACGTAAGCCGGCAGCCGCTTGGGATCGACATTCTTCTGGTAAAAGCTCTCGCCCTTGATGCCGTTGGGATGACGGTTGAGCACCATCGGCCGGTCCCTGAGATAGGGCAGGATCACGTCCGCAACGCGCTCGTAATAGCGAATGACGTCGCCCTTGGTGAAGCCTTCGTTCGGCCAGAACACCTTGTCGAGATGCGTTAGCGTAACTTTCGGCATCGTCTGAACTCCGCGCCAGATTTCACTGCCGGGTACGCGCTCGATGGCGCGGTCGCGCGGGTTTTGCGCCCTCGCGGAGCACTTGCGTCGCCGGTTTGTCGGTGCGCAGGCCGACAAACGCCGGATGGCGCATCTGCCCCTTCTTCGTCCACTCCGTAAAGTCAACCTCGCACACGAGCTTGGGCCGTACCCAGGTGGTCTCGCGCTCATGCGGGACGGGTTCGCCAAACGGGCTGTTGCGCCGGACCAGAGGCAACAGCCGGGCGTGGATTGAACGAAGGTCTGTGGCCGAAAAGCCGGTCCCGGTATGGCCGGCATAGCGCCAGGATTTTCCGCTGCGCTGCGCCAGCACCAGCGAGCCGAAGTGTTTGCGCGACTTTCTCGGCTGCGTGAACCCGACGATGACGACCTCCTGGCGACGCGTCGTCTTGATCTTGAGCCATTCGCGCGTGCGCTTGCCGGAAAAATAACGTCCCTGCGCGCGCTTGGCCATTATTCCCTCGAGGCCACGGCGCTTCGCCAGGCGAAAGAGTGCGCGCCCGCTGCTCTTGACGTGCTTGCTGAACCGGATCAGTCCGCTGGCGGGGAGAATTGTTCGCAACAGCCGCTTGCGCTCCAGCAGCGGCAGTTTGCGCAAGTCCTTACCGTCAAGAAACACCAGGTCGAACACGCAATATCGCAATCGTGCTCCGCCGCGTTTGGCATTTTGCAGCAACTGAAATCGCGACCGGCCTTTGCTGTCGAGCGCCACCAACTCGCCATCCAGCACCGCACGGTGGCCGACTTTTGCAAGCGCGGCGGCGATCGGAGGATAGTCCCGGGTCACGCGCTTGCCATTGCGTGTCAGGAGCGTCGCGGTTCCGTCACCGACCTTGGCGACGATGCGAAATCCATCCCACTTGGTTTCAAATATCCAGTCCGGGTCATCGAATGGCGCGTCAACCAGCGTCGCCAGCATCGGACGTAGCGTCGAGCTTGCTCGTTGTCTGTTAGGCCCGACCATCGCCCTGCTCACTTCGGTTTCGGCTGCCGGCGCACAGTCCGGCGCCGGCCTGACCCATCCGGCAGGCGGCGGCCGGAAATAACCGATCGATCGTCGCGGGTGACATCGCGTGATGTCGCGTAGGCATCGAATTTCTTGATCAGAAGCCACTGCCGCGGACGCTGCATGCGCACCAGCGAGAATTCGCCGCGGAGCTTTTCCCCACGCAGCATCAGATCGAGCACGCCCTTGCGCAATCCTTTCACCAGCGCGTCCTCGCCGCCCCCGCCGGCGTCGTTGTAGGTGCCGCGGTCCCAGACGATCACGTCGCCGGCGCCGTAGCTACCCTGCGGGATCGTTCCCTCGAAATTCCTGTAGTCGAAAGGGTGATCCTCGACACGGATCGCAAGGCGTTTGTTCGAGGGGTCGAGCGAGGGTCCTTTAGGCACCGCCCAGCTTTTGAGAACGCCGTCGATCTCCAGCCGAAAATCATAATGCAGATGCGAGGCGCGGTGCTTCTGCACGACGAATGCGAGCGACCTGCCGGCTTTCCGTTGCGCCCCCGGCGGCTCGCGCGTGCGCGAAAAGTCTCGCTTTCGTCGGTACGCGACGAGCTTGTCTGTTGTCATGGCAGGCCAGGAATCAGACGGTTCGCCCGATCGGATCGGAATTTTCGCGCGGCGAGGAATGGTCTCGCAGCAGCTTCAGCAATTGGCGTCAGATCGGACACTATTTCATTTGCGATCGATCGTCATTGACGGCGCCGGAGTGCGCTTTGACGGATGTCAAATCGTTATGCCCACGGCAGATGCGCGGAGCGCGGCGCTTGGGAATGTTGCGAGCGCAGCGAGCCGGATCGGCAACTGTCACCGCTGACGAGCGAGGTGAGCCGCGCGCGCCGATCTATTCCAGACCTTCTACAACGCGAATTTCGCGGTCGGCCCCCCCAGCTAGCGCCTTGAGCGCCGCCTGATAGCCGGAGCTGTCATGCGTCGCGGTGGCGGCGGCAACGCTTGGAAACTCAATCACGACGGTGCGTTGGTTCAGACCCGCCTCATAGACCTTCGCCGGCATGCCGCGCGCCAGAAACTTGCCTCCGCCGGCGGCGATCACGGGCGCCGCGAGCTTGGCATACGCAGCCAAGGCATCCGGGTTCTTGACCGAACGATACATGACAACCCAATACCCTTTTGCCATCGCCAACTCCCGGTGCGCGAATTGTCCTGCCGCGCTGGCGCCACACTAGGCGCATTTCGCAAGAGTTTCATCCAATTTTGTAGTTGACGCATTTGCTGACGGCG
>JBGPOB010000284.1:0-4965 GCA_041487815.1 Xanthobacteraceae bacterium
AGGACGGCAGAAAGCATGCGCTCGACGAGATCGCCATCCTGGTGCGGGCCTCGTTCCAGATGCGCGAGATCGAGGACCGCTTCGTCACCCTCGGCCTGCCCTACCGCGTCATCGGCGGGCCGCGCTTTTACGAGCGCGCGGAAATCCGCGACGCGCTGGCGTATCTCCGCCTCGTCAACCAGCCGGCCGACGATCTCGCCTTCGAGCGCATCGTCAACGTGCCGAAACGCGGGCTCGGCGACGCCACGCTGAAAATCCTGCACGAGGCCGCGCGCACGGCCGGCGTGCCGCTGTTCGAAGCCACGCGCCGCATGGTCGCCACCGACGAATTAAAAGCCAGGCCGCGCGCGGCGCTGCGCGATCTTATCGCCGCCTTCGAGCGCTGGCGCGCGCAACGCGACAGCGTCCCCCACAATCGCCTCGCCGAAATCGTGCTCGACGAATCCGGCTACACCGAGATGTGGCAGAAGGACCGCTCCGCCGACGCCGCCGGCCGGCTCGAAAACCTCAAGGAGCTGGTGCGCTCGATGGAGGAATTCGAAAACCTGCAAGGCTTTCTCGAACACATTTCACTGGTGATGGACACCGACCGCGGCGAAGGCGGCGACGCCGTCTCGATCATGACCTTGCACGCCGCCAAGGGGCTCGAATTCGACACCGTGTTTCTGCCGGGCTGGGAGGAAGGCATCCTGCCGCACCAGCGCTCGCTCGACGAGCAGGGCCGCGCCGGGCTGGAAGAGGAACGCCGCCTCGCCCACGTCGGGCTGACGCGCGCGCGCCGCCGCGCCAAAATCTATTTCGTCGCCAACCGCCGCATCCACGGCTCGTGGTCGTCCTCGCTGCCCTCGCGCTTCATCGACGAGTTGCCGCCGGCGAACGTCGAGGTCGCCGAATCCAAGGCCGGCTTCGGCTTTGCCGGCTATGGCGGGCAAGGCGCCTACGGCTCGCGCTTCGACACCATGACGGCGTTCGGCTCGAGCTACGCCACGCCCGGCTGGCAGCGCGCGCAAAAGCGCGGGCGCGGTGAAGGCTTTGAGGAAGACGATTCGGATTTTGCGGCGCAAGCCGAGAACTCACAGCTATCGTCCCCTCCCCCCTTGTCCAATTCTTCCTCACCTCCCCCCTTGAGGGGGAGGTCGGCCCGCGAAGCGGGCCGGGTGGGGGGTAATCTTCGCCGCCTCCCGCTCACCATCGAAGGCGAACTGGTGGCGAAATCCACCGGCACGGTCTCGCCCTACGTCGTCGGCGACCGCGTGTTTCACCAGAAATTCGGCAACGGCAACGTCACCCACGTCGACGGCAACAAGCTCACCATCGCCTTCGACCGCGCGGGCGAAAAGCGCGTGGTGGATAGTTTTGTGGAGCGGGTGTGAGGGGCGCGACGCGCGCCGCCTCTCAATTTTGTCATTGCGAGGAGCCGGCCTGTCCGCCGCAGCCCATCGGGCGAAAGCGGAAACGGCGACGAAGCAATCCCGGTCAGGCGGGCGTTTGTGGCCCGAGATTGCTTCGCTTCGCTCGCAATGACAGTCCCCCTCACCCGCCGCACCGCTCTTGTGCTATAATTTCAGCCAACGAAAGACCCTGCCATGCCCCCACGCGACCGCAGCGACGACATCGGCATCGCGCCCAGCGACGCGCCAGCACGCGCGCGCTATGAGCGCGACATCTGTGCGTGGTCGCAGGAGCAGGCACGGCTGGTGCGCGAGGGGCCATGGAGCGAGGTCGATCGCGACAACGTGGCGGAGGAGATCGAATCCGTGGGGCGCACGGAATTCGACAAGCTTGAAAGCGCGGTGCGCATCATCGTGCTGCACATGCTGAAATGGGATCACCAGCCGGCCTTCAGGTCGCGCAGTTGGACCCTATCCATCGACGTGCAGCGGGTTCAGCTCGACCATGTTCTTGGCGACAATCCCAGCCTGAAGCCGCGCATTGGCGAGGCCATCTCGCGTGGCTACCGCAGCGCGAGAATAGAGGCGGCAAAAGAAACGGGATTCGACAAGGCCACATTCCCCGCGACCTGCCCTTACAGCTTTGACGAGATCGCAACGCGAGCGTTTGAGCTTTGAGATGGCTAAGCGCTTGGCCGACGATATTCGCGCGAGCTTGCACGAGGCGCTGGACCATGCCGGCGGCAAGCGAACGAAGGCGATTGTTCACAAGGTGATTCCGCGCGAGCGCGCCGCTAAGACCACGCCGAAAGCCGTGCGCCGAGCGCTCGCGAAGAGTTCGGCTGCGCATTAAGGACCGCCGGCGCGTGTTTCGCCAATAATTCGGCAACGGCAACGTCACCCAAGCTGACAGTAACAAACTCGACGGCAACAAGCCCACCATTGCGTTTGATCGCACCGGCGAGAAGCGCGTGGTGGCTAGTTTTCTGGAGCGGGTGTGAGGTATTTCAATTTGCACAACAAGCGATCTAGGCGGTCAGCAACGTCGCCGAAAATCAAGCCCGAAACGCGTCACCTTTTTTTCCGCGCATTACCGACGTCTCGACAATATGTTCAATGAGCCGTCCTTTATCCTGCCATTTCATCACTAACTTATTCGGATCCATTCGATAATCAGCGACAACATCGCGCAGTTGCTCAATATCTAGACGGTTTAGCAGCTTCCGCAAATGTTCCGGACCTTGTCTAATTTCTGAAATAGGATCAACGGTCGCCTGACGGCGACGATTTCCACGCTTTATTAATTTTCCGCTTGCGTCACGTTCGCCCGACTCCAGCCGCTGCTTAGCGTCGGCGTTTTTCCGCGCGCGATGTTCATCTAGAAATTCAGAAAGGCGCGCGCGGAGCGCCGCGTTTTCCCTTACCTCGACGCGAATTGCGTCAAATAGCAGTTTCAATTTGCGCTCAAGATTCATATTGCCTCACAGCTTGGCCCAAATTTCGTCAGCAAGCGCCAGATAGGTCTCGGGTTCACCTTTATAGCCGTACTTCTGCTTGATCGTTCTTTGGCCGCTGGTCATTTCCGCAACTCCGGAGAGGCTGTTGGCCTCAGGAATTATTGTTTCGAAACATGGCGCATCCTTTTCTTGTTGTAATTGTTTCACCACGTTCTGGTGCACAGTCGATTGCGACCTGAATTTAGAGATTACGATTCCCAAAGGCTCGATTGGCTCCCCAATCTTGTCAGAGAATTCGCCGATACGCTTGACGATTTGCGGAATGCCGTATGTCGATAGTATGTCGGGAATCGTGGGAATAATATATCCGCTCGAAATTCGCAGCCCATTAAGAGTGATGATTCCCAAATTCGGCGGACAATCGATTAAAACCAAATCATAGTCGTCGATGATCGATTTGACTGCTCGACGAAGTAGGTCGATGGGGTTCGCTTCGAAAAACTTTCCGGACGGGATCGTGGCTAGCCGATCCTGAACGTCAATGAGGTCCAAGCTCGACGGAAGAAGGTCAATGCTGGCCGCCTCACGCACATCAGAAACCGTTTTCTGAACCGTCTTCTTAAGATTGAATTTGGGATTGTCTGGATCAAGCGCGTCCTTAAAGAGCTGTGCGAGCGTGTGGCCAGCTTGGTTCAGTTTTTGCCACTTCTGCTCGCCGATGAGCATCGTGGTCGCATTCGTTTGGGGGTCGAGATCGATTACAAGAATTTTCTTGTCACGATACGCAGACAGGGCTTCTGCGAGGCCCACGGTCGTGTGGGTCTTACCGACTCCTCCTTTGAGGTTGATGGTCGAAATTACATGAGCCATGACAACGTTCCTTCTCCGCAGCCATGATCGAATTTGACTTCTGCTGAAAATTGGCCCGGCTCTGAGTTGCACAACCGGAATTGGAAACGTGCCAAATCGAGATCGCCAATTAGCGACAGCTTGCGGTGAAACACCCGCCATCTCAGCGATTTCGTTGATTCCAACTAGATCATTTTCAGTTTCGGACATGGCAATTGTGTATGATGTTCACAGTGTGTATGATGTTCACAAAGTGCCGTCAAGCAATATTTCTGCTACTTCCCCGGCCACTTCCGATCCGCCCAATGGATAGCCTTCGCGATCGGGCCGCGCAGCGGCGGCATGTCCTGCGCCGGCAGCACGAGGCCAATCGGCACCATCCAAAAAGCGAGCACCGGCAGAAAGCCGAAAGTGCCGCCGACGACTAGCCCGAGCGCCGGTGGAACGCGCACCCACGGCGAACTGTCGACGAGATAGCGCAGGCTGGCGCCGGCGAAGCGCGGCAGCCGTTCGTCAAGCCGCTTCATCGCGGCATCGTACTCCGGATGGGTCATGGTGCTGAAGATGGGGGCTCTCGCCGCGCGCGCAACCGGGCGCAGGCGCACGGCTTGCAAAGATTCCGCTGCTTCAGATCGACCGCATCGTGTATTTCGGTCAGATGCCCTCCCCCATCTCCCTCTACATCGACGCCGATGCCTGCCCGGTGAAATCGGAAGTCTATCGCGTCGCCGAGCGCCATGCGCTGAAAGGCGTCGCGCTGAAAGTGTTCGTCGTCTCGAACGCGCCCATCGCGGTGCCGCGTGAATTTTTAATTGGCGCGCGGACCGCAGATCGGTCGACGCAATCTGCGCAAAGCTCGATTGCCGGCGCAAAACCGGAGACCGCTGTTGCCGGCCTTGCGCCGTTCATCGAGCGCGTCGTCGTCTCCGGCGCCATCGACGCCGCCGACCACTGGATCGCCGAGCGCGCGGGCCAAGGCGCCATCGTCATCACCGCCGACGTGCCGCTCGCCGCGCGCGCGGTCAAATCCGGCGCGGCCGCGATCGCGCCCAACGGAAAAGCTTTCACGCCAGCCTCGATCGGCCTGACGCTGGCGACCCGCAACCTGATGACCGACCTGCGTTCGGCCGGCGCGATCACCGGCGGGCCGAAGCCATTTGCGCCGCGCGACCGCTCGGCGTTTTTGTCCGCGCTCGATCGAGCGATCGTGCGGGTCATTCGCGCGGGGTTCGGGCGCGGCGCGTGAGGCCGCAGAACCTCATGCCCAT
>JBGPOB010000285.1:0-4864 GCA_041487815.1 Xanthobacteraceae bacterium
AAATCACCGGCGCCGACGCGGTGCACCCCGGCTACGGCTTCCTGTCCGAAAACGCGCGCTTCGCCGAAATTCTCGGCGAACACGGCATCCATTTCATCGGCCCCAAGCCCGAGCACATCCGCCTGATGGGCGACAAGATCGCGGCCAAGCGCACGGCGCAGCGCCTCGGCATTCCGGTCGTGCCGGGCTCCGAGGGCGGCGTGGCCTCCGAGGCGGAGGCGCTCGCCGCCGCGCGCGGCATCGGTTATCCGGTGCTGATCAAGGCCGCCGCCGGCGGCGGCGGTCGCGGCATGAAAGTCGTGCGCGCGGAGGCGGAGCTTGCGGCTGCGTTCGCGACGACACGCGCCGAGGCCAAGGCGGCGTTCGGCGACGATGCGGTCTATCTCGAAAAATACCTGGAGCGGCCGCGCCACATCGAAATCCAGGTCCTCGGCGACGGGCACGGACGCGCAATTCATCTCGGCGAGCGCGACTGCTCGATCCAGCGCCGGCATCAGAAGCTGTTCGAGGAAAGCCCCTCGCCGGCGCTCAACGCGGCGGCGCGCGACGCCATCGGGGAAACCGTCGCGGCGGCCATGCGCGCGCTCAAATACCTTGGCGTCGGCACCGTTGAGTTCCTGTTCGAGGACGGCAACTTCTATTTCATTGAGATGAATACCCGCATCCAGGTCGAGCATCCGGTGACCGAGATGATCACCGACATCGACCTGATCCTCGAGCAAATCCGCGTCGCCGACGGCGCCGAACTTCCGCTCGCCCAGCGCGACGTCGTATTTCATGGCCACGCCATCGAGTGCCGTATCAATGCCGAAAATCCGGTGTCATTTCGGCCCTCGCCCGGCCGCATCGTGCACTACCACCCGCCGGGCGGCATGGGCATTCGCATCGATTCAGCGGCGTATCAGGGCTACACCATCCCGCCCTACTATGACTCGCTGATCGGCAAGCTGATCGTCTACGGCAAGACCCGCGGCGAATGCCTGATGCGGCTCAAGCGCGCGCTCGATGAATTTGTCGTCGATGGCATCGAAACGACGTTGCCGCTGTTCCGCGCGCTGGTGCGCGATCACAGCATCATTGACGGCGAATATCACATCCACTGGCTCGAGCAGTTCCTGACCCGCGGCGGAATGGACGAGTAGACCCGTTCAGCGGGTGCGCGCTACGCAGCTTCCTTCAAGATGCCGGCACTGGCACAATGATGGCGCGGCCCTGAAACGGTGCCGGGCCCCCGACCAACTTCGGTGCGCGACTTGATGGCCAGCAAGGAAAACGCAATCGTCGAGATTACGCCGGACGTGCTGCTCAAGGCCTATGCCTGCGGCATATTTCCGATGGCGGAAAGCGCGGACGATCCGGCGCTCTACTGGATCGAGCCGGACCTGCGCGGCATCATCCCGCTCGACGCCTTCCACGTCCCCGCCCGGCTCGCGCGCTTGGTGCGGTCGGACCGCTTCACCGTTCGCGCCGACCGCGATTTCGACGCCGTGATCGAGGGTTGCGCGCAGCCGGAACCGGCCCGAGCCCATACCTGGATCAATCAACGCATCCGCCGGCTCTATCGCGGCCTCTACGACGTCGGGCACTGCCATACGATCGAGGTCTACGACGGCGAGACGCTGGTTGGCGGACTCTATGGCGTGAGCCTCGGCGCGACGTTTTTCGGCGAAAGCATGTTCCATCAGGCGCGCGATGCGTCGAAGGTTGCGCTCGTGCATCTCGTCGCACGCCTGCGCGCCGGCGGCTTCCGGCTCCTGGACACGCAGTTCGTGACCGAACATCTGCGCACATTCGGGGCGTTTGAAGTCTCGCGCCGGCACTATCACCGGCTGCTGGCCGACGCGCTCAAGGGGGACGCCGATTTCGCCGCGCTACCGTTAGACCGGCCGCTCGCGGGCGCGACCGCACTGGCGCATGCGCGCGGACGCTGATCGCGCCGATTTGCAAATTATCCACGACTCTCGGCCTAACCATGGCGCGGGCTGGCCGTCGCGGCCGAACCGCAAGGGATCACGACGCCGATGGCGATCAATCCGAGCGAATATTCGCGCGTGCTGCGGCAGGCCACGCTGTTCGCGCTGCGCGGCGGCACGGTCGCCGCGAAATTTCTGCTCACCCTCTACACCACGCGCTACCTCGGCCTCGCCGATCTCGGCATCTACGGGCTCTTGATCGGCGCAACGACGATCGTGCCGGCGATCGTCGGCCTCGGTCTCACCGACTGGATCACGCGCAAGATCGTCAACGCGCCCGTCGCCGAGGCCGTGCCGTTGATCGCGACGCGGCTGGGCGCATCCGCCGGCGTCCATCTCATCGTGCAGCCGATCATTCTTGGACTAAACGTTGCACTCGGTTCGCCGATTCCACCGATGCTGGCCGTGCTGGGCGGCCTCATTCTTGCGCTCGATCATCTCGCCAACGAAGCGAGCGACATGCTGGTCGCGCGCGCGCGCGTCTATTCCTCGGCGCTGCTCAATTTCTTGCGCGCCGGATTGTGGCCGGCACTGGTGATTGCCGTCGGCCTCGCATTTCCGGCGACGCGCACGTTGCAGTTCCTGCTGCTCGGCTGGGTGGTGGCGCTGGTCGTGGTGTGGGCGGTCCTGGCCGCCTTGGCGCTGGCCGGCGGCCGCTGGCGCCACCTGCGGTTTCGCTGGCGACTGCTGCGCCTCGGCGTTGCCGAAGGCTTCTCGTTCTACGTCAAGGACGTCAGCAACGCCGTCGGCTCGTTCGTCGACCGTTTCGTAATTTCGATTTTCCTCGGGCTCGAACTGACCGGCGTTTACACGCTGTTCTGGTCGGTCGCCAACGTGGTGCATTCGCTCACGGTCTTCGGCGTGGTGCAGCCCGACATCGCGCGGCTGGTGATGGCGGGGCAAGGTGGCGATGCCAGAACATTCCGCGCCCTTGAGCGCCGGCTGCAGATCGAAACCGCCGGCTGGGCCGTGGTGCTGTCGTTTTGCGCCAGCGCGGTGCTGCCGTTCCTGCTGCCGTTCCTGGCGCGGCCGTTACTGCAAGCGAGCTTGCCAATCTTCTGGATCGTGATGGCCGCGACGCTGTTGCGCATCGGCGCCGACGGCTATGGATTTGTCCTGTTCGCGCTCCAGCGCGACCGCGTCATCGCCACGCTTGCGATCGGCGCGGCGCTTGCTTCCGCGCTGCTCAATCTCGCACTGACGCCGTGGGCCGGGCTTTATGGCGCCGCGGCCGCGTTCGTGGTGACCAGCGGCGGATTATTTGCGCTGCGCTACTATTTCAGCCGGCGAGACTGAGACTAGCGCAGCGGCGGCAGATTGCCGGACGGCGGCGGCGCGAATTGCGGCTGCGGGCGCGGCTGCTGCAACGTTGGCTGCTGCACGGCCTGACGCGGGGCCGGCGCGGCGCCGGCGGCAGGCCGTCCACCGGGGCCGGCGGGCGATGCCGCGCCGCGCGGCGGCGGCTTCGCGCCCGGCGCTGCGGCATCCGGCGGCGTATCGGCAACGACCGTGGTGCCGCCTTTGCAGTCGGTGAGCCACACATCGTAGATCGGATGCTCGACCGCGTGCAGGCCGGGACTCGCCGCGAACATCCAGCCGGCGAACAGCCGCTTGATCTCGCCTTGCAGCGTGACCTCATCGACCTCGACAAACGTATCCGTGTTGGCCGTTTCCGTCGGCGGGCGCGTGTAGCAGACGCGCGGCGTCACCTGCAGCGCGCCGAACTGCACGGTCTCGTTGAGCGCGACATCGAACGCGATGATGCGGCCGGTGATCTTGTCGAGGCCGGCGAACACCGCCGTCGGATTGGGAATTTTTTGTGACGGCAATTCGGTGATGACCTCGTCTGAGGGCTGCGGCGCGGTATTGGCTGGCTCCGGCGTGCCGCGCGGCTTGCTCCGTTGACCCGGCACCGGCGCAACCTGCTGGATGGGAGGTAATTGCTGGCCCGGTTGCAGGCTTGCCGCCGGCGGCACCGCGCCCGGGCGCGGCGGCGCCACGGCGGCACCCGGCGGCGGCAACAATGGCTGCGTGCGCACGGCGCCCTGCGGACCGCGGTTCGACGGCGGCGGTGCGATCGGGCGCGCACCCGGCGGCGGCGCGTCCTCGTCCATTTCTTCCGGCGGCATCTGTTGCGGCAACCCGAGCGGCGCCGGCACCGAAGGACGGCTCGGCACATCGGCGGGCGGACGCGGCGGCGCGTTGAAGATCGGGCCGAATTGCGCCAGCGCCGGCACGGTCAGCGCGGCGACGCTGATCGCGGCCCACAGTCCAACACGTGAAAGCAGTGCCATCGCGGCGCCAAATCCGGCATTAACGCGTCCGGCAGCGTCGCAGCTGCCGCCGCAAAGCCCGGTTAACACGTTGAATGCGGCGGCGAAAGGGCGCGCCCTACTGCCCCGGCGTCCAGGCCTTGTAGTCGCCGGTGGCCTTTGGCCGGCGGCCGTGCGCCAGCGTTGAACCCGAAGGCCGGTAGGCGGCCGGCGAGCCGGTCAGATTGGGGCGGTGCGGCTTCCACCATGGCCGCGGCGTAACCGTCTCCAGCGTCGGCGGCACGTCGACGGTGTGGTGCATCCAGCCGTGCCAGGCCGGACCGATGGTCGTCGCCTCCGCATAGCCGTTGTAGATCACCCAGCGGCGTTCGAACCCGAGCGCCTTGTCGATCTTGCCGCCCTTGGTGCGGTAGTAGCGGTTGCCGAATTCGTCGTCGCCGACGAATTCGCCGTAAAGCGACGTCCACACCTGGGTGCCGAACGTCTGGCCGTTCCACCAGGTGAAAAACCGCAGGAATGCCGTGCTCAGTTTCATGGCGATGCGACCCGAACAAGTGCGCTTTGCGCGCGCGGCGGAGACGCTGGGTGATGCCACCGGCGGCCGGCGGTGTCCAGCGT
>JBGPOB010000286.1:0-4851 GCA_041487815.1 Xanthobacteraceae bacterium
CTTTCGCTCGCCGCCATGAAGGGCGCGGGCGAAGGTGACTTGATCGCGCACGCCAAAGCTGTCGCGCGTGAAATTCCACTGATCGGATTTTATCTGCAATCGGCGGTCGGCGGAATTGTGCTGCCGGCGTCGTTCTGGCGCCGTTTCGCCGAAATCGAGAACGTAATCGCCATCAAAATTGCCCCCTTCAACCGGTATCGAACGATCGATGTAATCCGCGGCGTGGTCGAAGCCGGCGCAGGCGAGCGCGTTACGCTCTATACCGGCAATGACGATCACATCGTGCTCGACCTGCTCGTGCCATTCACGATCAATTGCGGCGGCAAGCAAACGATCGTGCGCATTAAAGGCGGCCTCCTGGGCCACTGGAGCGTCTGGGTCAAGAAGGCGGTCGAATTGCTGGAACGGTTGCACGCAGTGATGGGTGCCGCCAGCATTCCCATCGATATTCTGGCGCTCGATTCGCAGGTGACGGATTGCAACGCTGCGGTTTTCGACGTCGCCAATGATTTTCACGGCGTCATCGCCGGTTGCCACGAGATTTTGCGGCGGCAGGGATTGCTTGAAGGCATCTGGTGTCTCGATCCACATGAAACGCTCGGCCCCGGCCAGAAGGAAGAAATCGACCGCATTTACGCCGCCTACCCGCATCTCAACGATGACGCATTCGTGCGTGAGCGCCGCGAAAGATGGCTGTCATGATGCCGCTGGCGCGCCGCGACCTCCCCGTTCCGCGCTGTGGCCGGTCATGCGATAGTCGCGTTGCACAATCTGTCCGGGGGTGAACGTGAACCGCGACGCGCTGCAACGCTATTCGCTGGCAGTGATCAGCCACCTACTCCTGGTGGTGGCGTGGCATTTTTTTGTCGTCGTCGGCAAGGTTCCGAAATTCGTGATGCCGTCGCCGTACGACACGCTGAACGCGCTCCTCGTTCCCAATTATCGCTGGCTTGAAAATATCGCGGTAACGACGGTGGAAATTTTCGGCGGCTATATTCTCGCCGTCATCATTGGGGTTGCGCTGGCTCTGCTGTTTTCATGGTTCCGCAGCCTGGAATTGGTGGCGATGCCGCTGCTCGTGAGTCTCAACATGATTCCGAAGGTCGCGCTCGGGCCACTGATCATCGTCTGGTTCAAATACGGAATTGGCCCCAATATCATGATGGCTTTTGCGATTTGCTTTTTCCCGATCATTCTAACCACCGCGCGCGGGTTGCGTGAAGTTGAACCAGACCTCTTGGACCTGGTACGGACACTCAAGGCGTCGCGCTGGCAAGTGTTCGTCAAGATTCAACTGCCCGGCGCCTTGCCGTATATTTTCTCCGGCATGAAGGTCGCGGCGATCCTCGCCGTCGCAGGTGCGATCGTCGGCGAGTTCCTCGGTTCCGACCGCGGCCTCGGCTACCTGATGCTGCAGGTGCAAGTGACGCTCGACACCGCCGCCATGTTCATGGCCGTCATCCTGATTACCCTCATCGGCGGATTGCTTTATCTCCTTGTTCTCGGCCTCGAGCGACTGCTGGTCGTTCGCGACGCGCGGCTGCAGTAGATCGATCATGGCCGACGCGTTCATCCATCTCGCCGGCGTCAAAAAGATCTACCGCTCGCGGGGGGCCGAATTTCTCGCCGTCTCCGAGGCGACGTTCGACGTCGAGGCCGGAGAACTCGTCTCGCTGGTCGGTCCTTCCGGTTGCGGCAAGACGACCCTTTTGAAAATTCTTGCCGGTCTGCATTCTTACGAAGCCGGTGAAGTCAGAATCGGGTCGAGCGAACAGTCGTTCGATCCTTCGCGTGACATCGGCATGGTGTTTCAGCAACCGCTTTTACTCAAATGGCGCCGCATCGTTGACAATGTCATGTTGCCGGCGGAGATTCTCGGCCTGCCCCGCGCCGCAAGCCTCAATCGCGCACGCGATCTGCTCGCGCTGGTCGGACTTAAAGGCCATGAGGGCGACTACCCTTACGAGCTTTCGGGCGGCATGCAGCAGCGCGCGGCCATAGCGCGTGCGCTGATTCACGATCCGAAGCTCATTCTCATGGACGAACCTTTCGGCGCGCTCGACGCCCTGACGCGCGAGAAAATGAACATAGAACTGCTGCGCATCTGGCAGGAAGCCAAAAAGACGATCCTGTTTGTCACGCATGGCATCACCGAGGCGGTGTTTCTCGGGACGCGGGTCATCGTGCTCAGCGCCGGCCCAGCGCGGATGGCGGATAATTTCAAAGTCGACCTGCCGCACCCACGCACGCTTGAAATGAAGACCAGCGAAAAATTCGGCGAATTCACGCGGCGCATCTATCGGCAGCTGGGGATGGAGTGAGCACGGCACATGGCACAGCAACGGCTCGGCATCATCATGAACGGCGTCACCGGACGCATGGGCATGAATCAGCACTTGATCCGCTCGATCGTTGCCATTCGCGCGCAAGGCGGTGTCGCTCTCAAAAACGGCGACCGCGTCATACCCGATCCGATTTTGGTCGGCCGCAACGGCGCAAAGGTTGAGGCGCTGGCGAAGGCGCACGGCATCAAGCGCTGGACAACCGACTTGAATACCGCGCTCAAGAACAAGAACGATACGCTTTTCTTTGACGCCGCGACGACGCAGCTCCGCGCCAAGCTCATTCGCAAGGCAATCGCCGCCGGCAAGGACATCTATTGTGAAAAGCCGACCGCCGATAAATTCTCCGACGCGCTCGAACTGGTGCGGCTCGCGAAGAAAGCCGGCATCAGGCACGGCGTGGTGCAAGACAAGCTATTCCTGCCCGGCCTGCTCAAGCTCAAGGTTTTGATCGACTCGGGCTTTTTTGGCCGCGTTCTTTCGGTACGCGGCGAGTTCGGCTATTGGGTGTTTGAAGGCGACTGGGCGCCCGCGCAGCGGCCATCGTGGAATTACCGCAAGAAAGACGGCGGCGGCATCATTCTCGACATGCTGTGCCACTGGCGCTACGTGCTCGACAATCTGTTCGGCGAAGTCGAAAGCGTTTCCTGCCTTGGCGCGACGCATATCCCTAAGCGCGTCGACGAAAGCGGCATGGCGTACAATGTGGATGTCGACGACGCGGCCTACGCAACATTCAAACTCGCGAGCGGAGTGATTGCACAGATCAACTCCTCATGGACGACCCGCGTGCGGCGCGATGATCTCGTCACGTTCCATGTCGACGGTACGCTCGGCTCCGCGGTCGCGGGCTTGCAGAAATGCTGGAGCCAGCAGCGCGTGAATACACCGCGTCCGGTGTGGAACCCCGATGTCCCTCAACCCATCAATTTCTTTGAGACATGGTCCGAGGTTCCGGGCCTCGGCAGCTACGACAACGGCTTCAAGACGGAATGGGAAATGTTCATTCGCCATTTGTATGATGGAACGCCGTTCAAGTGGACCTTGCTCGAAGGCGCCAAGGGCGTGCAACTCGCGGAAGCAGGACTGCGAAGCTGGAAGGAGCGGCGCTGGATCGACATTCCCGCGCTGAAGGTGTGACAATGGCGACACTCAATCTGCCGACAGCCTCGGGAACTCTTGCAACCTATACGACACGGCCGCATCGCAATTTTCCCAAACCTACCGCACCGTTCAACCGCGTCGCTTATGCCGCTGCGCATGTTGTCGCCGATCCGCTGGCCGACAATGATCCTTGGCTTGCCCCCGCGATCGACTGGGACGCGACCATCGCGTTCCGCAAGCATCTCTGGTCGCTCGGTCTCGGCGTTGCTGAAGCGATGGACACCGCCCAGCGCGGCATGGGCATGGACTGGAACAATTCGCTGGAGCTGATCAGCCGCAGCCTTGACGCCGCGAAGGATGTGCCGGGCGCGCTCATCGCCTCCGGCGCGGGAACTGACCATCTCGAACCGGGCGCGAACGTCACCGTCGACGACATTATCCGTGCCTATGAAGAGCAATGTGCGGCGGTCGAAAAGCTCGGCGGCCGCATTGTCCTGATGGCAAGCCGTGCGCTCGCCAAGGCGGCGCGCACGCCCGACGACTACATCAAGGTCTATGGCCGCATTCTCGGTCAGGTCAGGGAGCCGGTTATCATCCATTGGCTCGGCGACATGTTCGATCCCGCCCTCGCCGGCTACTGGGGCCACGCCGACTGCAACGCGGCGATGGACGTGGCGGTCGGCATCATCGTGGACAACGCAGACAAAATTGATGGCGTAAAAATTTCACTGCTCGACAAAGACAAGGAAATTGCAATGCGGCGTCGCCTGCCGCAAGGCGCGCGCATGTATACCGGTGATGATTTCAATTACGCCGAACTGATAGCCGGCGATGCGCACGGATATTCCGACGCGCTGCTTGGCATCTTCGACGCCATCGCCCTCGCCGCAGTCGCGGCGCTCGGCATGCTCGCCCGCGGCGACACCAAAACCTTTCATGAAATACTCAGTCCGACGGTGCCGCTGTCTAGGCATATCTTCAAGGCGCCGACACGGTTCTACAAAACCGGTGTTGTGTTCATGGCCTACCTCAACGGGCTGCAGGACCATTTCACGATGGTCGGCGGCCAAGAAAGCGCGCGCTCAACGGTGCATCTCGCCGAACTATTCCGGCTCGCCGACGCGGCGGGCCTGCTGGCCGATCCGGACATGGCCTCGGCGCGCATGCGAACAATATTGGCGACACGAGGCGTCGCAAATTAATGCGCGATCTTTCGCGCAATACTCAACTGCTCGCGATCAATAGCGCGACGGTGAAACCCTGGTCGCTCGCGCAACTTGTCGAAGGCTGCAACCGCGCCGGTATCTCCGCGATTGCGCCGTGGCGTGACATTGTGCAAGCCATTGGCGTCGCGCAGGCGGGAAGGATCGTTCGCGATGGCGCTATGACGGTCACCGCCCTGTGC
>JBGPOB010000287.1:0-4845 GCA_041487815.1 Xanthobacteraceae bacterium
GCCTTCCCGCTTGCGTAGCGCGCATGTTGCGGGTCAAATATCCGGGACCAAGGCCGGTCGGCGCCGCCGCTTGCCGGATTTGCAGTAAATTGCAGCGAACGGGGGAAAGCCGTGGACGTACAAACGGGCAAATTTGGTATCGGCCAGCCAGTGCGCCGGGTCGAAGATCAGCGATTTATCACCGGCCGCGGCCGCTATGTCGATGACATCGATCTGCCGCGAATGACTTATGGCGTGCTGGTGTCTTCGCCCCACGGCCACGCCCGCATCAAGAGCATCGACACATCGAAAGCTGCCAAAGCTGATGGCTCGCTGTGCGTTCTTACCGCCAAGGACTTGGCCGCCGATAAGCTTGGCGTGCTGATTCCGGCGATGCCGGAGGATTTCGGCGCGCCCAAGGGCTATCGCGCCTCGCGTCCGTTGCTCGCCGGCGACAAGGCTCGTTCGGTCGGTGACCGGATCGCGTTTGTGGTCGCCGAAACCGAGGCGCAGGCGCGCAGCGCGGCCGAGCTGGTCGAGGTCACCTACGAGCCCCTGCCGGCGGTGACGACGATCGAACAGGCGGTTGCACCCAACGCGCCGACGGTATGGGACGACAACCCGGGCAACATCGCGTTCATCATGGCGATGGGCAACAAGGAAGCGACCGATGCCGCCTTCGCCAACGCCAAGCACGTGGTCACACTCAAGTTGACGAACAACCGGCTGTCCGCCAACTCGATCGAGACGCGCGCAGCGATCGGCGACTATGCCTCCGACAGCGACAGCTACACGCTCTATACGACGTCGCAGAACCCGCACGGCTATCGTTCGCAGATCGCCGGCCAGGTGTTCCACATTCCGGAAACGCGCCTGCGCGTGATTTCACCCGACGTCGGCGGCGGCTTTGGCATGAAGGGCAGTCCCTATCCGGAGGACGCGCTGGTGTTGTGGGCCTCGCGGCGCGTCGGCCGGCCGGTAAAGTGGACATCGACCCGTGCGGAAGCGCTGGCGGGCGACGCCCACGGCCGCGATCAGGTGGTGACCGGCGAATTGGCGCTCGACGACAAGGGCAAGATCCTCGGAATTCGCGCGCAGTCGATGCATGCCGTCGGTTCGCATGTCACCGCGGCGGCCTTTGCCACCAGCATGTTCTCGGTGAAGCTCCTCTCCGGCGTCTACGACATCCCGGCGGGATTCATCTTTGCGAAGGCCGTGCTCACCAATACTTCGCCGCTGGCGCCGTATCGCGGTGCCGGCCGGCCGGAGGCGACATATCTCATCGAGCGCCTGATCGAGCGCGCCGCGGCGGTGCTCAAGATGGACCCGCTGGTGCTGCGCCGGAGGAATTTCATCTCGAAGGCCAAGATGCCCTACACCAACACATCCGGCGTTGTTTACGACAGCGGCGACTTCGCGCATGTGACCGACGATTGCCTCAAACTCGCCGATCACGACGGCTTCAACAAGCGCCGCGCGGAATCGAAGAAGAACGGCAAGTTGCGCGGCTGGGGCATGGCATACTTTCTTGAGGAAGCCGCGATCTTCAACGAGCGCATGGATTTGCGCTTCGATCCGAGCGGACAGGTGACGATCCTTGCCGGCACGCACTCGCACGGCCAGGGCCACGCAACGGTCTATGCGCAGATGGTCGCAGAATGGCTGGGCGTGCCGTTCGAGAACATTCGGTTCATCCAGGGCGACACCAACGAAGTGCCGATCGGCCGCGGCACCTATGGTTCGCGCAGCATGATGGTCGGCGGCAATGCACTCAAGCGCGCGGCCGACCAGATCGTCGAGAAGGCGAAGCCGATGGCGGCGAAAATGCTGGAAGCCTCCGCCGGCGACCTCGAATTCAAGGATGGCAATTTCCGCGTGGTCGGCACCGACAAATCGATCGCGCTGACGAACGTGGCGAAGGCGTTCTACGCGCCGATGTTCCTGCCCAACGACGTCGGCGTTGGGCTGGAAGCCGCCGGCACGTTTGCGGCCGAGCCGCCGTGCTATCCGAATGGATGCCACACCTGCGAAGTCGAGGTCGATCCGCAAACCGGCGTGGTCGAGGTGGTGCGCTACGCGGCGGTCGACGACGTCGGCAAGGTGATGAACCATCTGTTGGCCGAGGGCCAGGTCCACGGCGGCGTCGCGCAGGGGCTTGGGCAGGCGCTGATGGAGCACGTCGTCTATGACGACAGCGGCCAGCTCCTGAGCGGCAGCTTCATGGACTACGCCATGCCGCGCGCCGACGATGTTCCGAACCTCGATTCGGAGATCGCCGAAATTCCCTCGACCACCAACCCGCTCGGCATCAAGGGCTGCGGCGAGGCCGGCGCGACCGGCGCGCCGCCGGCAATCATGGCGGCGCTGCTCGATGCGCTCAAACCCTACGGCATCGAGGAATTCGACATGCCGGCAACGCCGCAGCGGGTGTGGCAGGCGCTGCACAAGGCGGGTGTCGCGGCCGCGGCGGCTTAGAGTCGCGCGCGCACTTTCATTCGCGCGCATGGCTTCGCCCTCCCTGTAGTTTGGAAAGGCGCGGGAGCGCCTTCAACTCTTTCGCCCCTCGAACGATGAGGGGAGCGGAGCGCCGAGAGACGCACCGTAACGAGTTCCGCACCTTGCGATGCGGAGGCGTCTCAGGCGATGAGACGCCGCGCCTTCCGGCGCTCCACTGGCGGTCTTTTTCCAGTTCCGGCCGCGCTTTTCGCTAAGCATTCGCGCTCGCTGTCAGCCGGCTCCCGGCAGGGCTTGCGCCCGGGCGGAGCTCCGGAACCGCCGGCGTGCATGGGTTACGTTGCCCATGCCCGCGGGGACCACACCGACGCGCGTCGAGTTTCCTCGACGCCGCCATCGCAGAGGTTCGGGTGTTTCCACCCGCAACGGGGCGCATCTCCGCCCCACCCCTGCCATCGGTTCCGCCATCAAGACGTCTCATGATGACGCCCCTCAGCGAACCGGGTGATGAGGATTTAGAGCCTGATTATGGCAAAAGTAGGACTTATAGCTGATTATATGTGAAAAATTCCTAGACTTTTGCGCGCCTTCATCATGTCCGCGCTTGTCGCCGGCATCCACGCCTTCCTTGTTCGAAGCAGATTTTAGCCGGTATTGAGCGCAGCGAAATGCGGGGGGCAGCACGAACTTAGATACAGCTGCCATGGAATCCGCTTCGCTCAATCCGCGCTACTCTCGCTTTTTTTGAAGGCAGCGGACGTTCTCTTGTGGCCTTGGACCGTTGCAATCTACTGGGATCTATCAAATGAGCCATACAATTATAAACCTAATACATGCGGTGTCGGAATTAGAACGGAAGTGTCGCGATGCGTTACAGCATGACACAGTTTTCCAACAAATTAGGCAATCAGGGCGCGCATATGATCAGCTTTGTGCACTCTTGGATTTCATTGGCGATTCTGAAAATGCGCTCCTGCAAGTAGCAACAACCGAAAAGAGAAACGAATTGGAACCATATTTTCTGGCGTACGGAATATTGCAAACGATGTATTCACGACAGGTGGCGCTGAGGGCAGCGCTTGAAACTCTCAAATTGAAAATTCCAGAAAGGTTAGGCCACAGCGAACTAATCACGGCACGCGACCGGGTGATTGGTCATGTAGTCACGGCCCACGGCGGCGGAGCTCATGTAATATTACGGAATACCTTAACCAACGACGGTTTCGAGTATGCTTCTTACTACAAAGATCACACGAAACGCGGCAATCAAGTTCACTACGAGCCCTTACTAACGGAGCATTTAACGGCGACAAAAGCGGCTCTGGAGGTTCTGTTCGGTTATCTAGCAGAAATTGAAAATGCGAGGCGTCGACAGATGCGACAGAACGCGCTCTCTCCTATTTTTCACGGCATTGGATACAGTATGCAATGTATTGCCGCAGCATTGGTCGAGCCAAGATACGGAGAGATATTTAGTGTGAACGCTGATTCCTTGCTCTCAGCACTAAATAATTTTCGCAGCGAATTGGCCAAAAGATATGGCGACGAGAGAGCATCTGAGGAAGTCAATCATGTTATCGAGGGCATTAGAATGTTGCGCGATATCTATCCTCCCGGCAGTGATCGCATGAAGTCGCAATATCAAATCATAGTCACGGGCGTCGAAATAAAGATGAAACATCTTATGAGATTAGCGACCGAAATTGACGAAAGGGAAAACGAAGAAATTAGGTAAGAGCGATTACCGTGAAGCGATAGTAGCCCGGATGAAGCGCCAGCGTAATCTGGGACAGTCTTCCAGCAGACACAGTGGCGCCGGATTTCACTTCGCTCATCCGGGCTATGAGTTCTGCGGTCTCATCGGCCTCATAGTGAGGAGCGTTGCGCAGCAACGCGTCTCGAACCATATGGCCGCCCCATCCTTCGAGACGCGCGCCTTCGCTTGGCTACGGCGCGCTCGTCAGGATGAGGGCGGAACGACCAAAGGCGCCTACATCCCCGTCGGCCCCGCCAATCGCTTCACCAGCCGGTGGAGGAATCCCTTGCTGTCGTAGAGTTCCTTGTTGCCGACCTGTTTATTGAGACCGTGCACGCCGCTCGTCGCGGGATCAACGAACAATCCCGATGCTTCCTACGCCGCGCCCACCCCCCGATCCACGCGTTTGCAACATAACTGACCCGAGACTTGCGGAGGCGCAATGACATCTACTCGTCCGCCGGGATGAGATGCGTTAGCGTCCGCCTCATTGTCTGACAACTGCAAGGATTGCCGATGCAAATCTTCGTCTTCGATCTCCTGCCCTACCGCGTCCATCTGGACAAACTCGAAACCGGCTCGGCGCTGCCCTACCCGCTCGGCAAGGCACATTTCGATCCCGCCGAAGGCGTCAAGACCTACGCCGAGCATCTGGA
>JBGPOB010000288.1:0-4834 GCA_041487815.1 Xanthobacteraceae bacterium
ACTCGGCGCTTCTATTTCGCGCCGCGCATCACGTGATAACTAAGCTCGCCCGGGTCACTCAGGTCGGGTACGGTCCAACCGTTGAGATCGTACTCGGCCATGCATTCCTCCGCAAAGCCCTTGAACTTGTCGGCATTGCCGGAGGCCTGTGCCCCGAACAGGCAATAGCGGCG
This sequence comes from Xanthobacteraceae bacterium, assembly GCA_041487815.1. Lineage (GTDB taxonomy): Bacteria > Pseudomonadota > Alphaproteobacteria > Rhizobiales > Xanthobacteraceae > CANJBX01. The sequence continues at coordinate 174 of JBGPOB010000288.1, forward strand.
AATCTCTTCGGTCGAGCCGCCATAGTTGATCTCGTAGAGTTCGTGGCGTCCGCCGAATTCGCTGGCGAGGCAGTCCCACAGCAGCTTGAGAAGCTTGACGCGCTCCTCCGCCTTGTAGCCGTTGGAGCCGCGCAGGTACTGGTCGAGGTAGGGCCGGATTTCGGGATTCTTGAAATCGCGTGCGTGGCTATTGAGGTAGATCAGGCCCGACGCGACGGTCTGCTCGATCAGATACTTCACCCGTGTGTAAGCCATCGTGGCGATGATCTGATAGGCGTTGCCCGGGTCCATGTTCGGCAGCACGTAAGCGCCAATCCAGGGCTTGGGGTCGCGTACCATTGCGTCGGAGAGGCCCCAGAACAGATTGCGCCACGCGATTACCTCGCCGACGTTGGCCTGCACCCCACGATAATCCTTGGTGCCCGCGGCTTCAGTCGCCTTGAGCAGCAATCCGGAGATGAAGTCGAGCTTGACTGCCAGTCGCGTGCAGCCGTGCACGACGAAGCGCGGCAGGAAGCCGGTGCGCGGGAAGAAGTTATTCGCCTTCTCGATGTCGCGATAGACGAACACGTTTTCCCAGGGCACCAGCACCTTGTCCATGATGAAGACAGCGTCGTTCTCGTCGAGGCGGCTCGACAGCGGATAGTCGAACGGTGAGCCCATCGCGGTCGAGGTCATCTCGTAGGACGTGCGGCAGATGAACTTCACGCCCGGCGAATTGGTCGGCAGCATGAACACGGCAGCGAATTTCTTGTCCTGCACTGGAATGAGTCCGTGGTGCGCGACGAACGTATAGTTGGTCAGCACCGAGCCGGTGGCGACCACTTTGGCGCCCGAGACGACGATGCCGGCGTCGGTTTCCTTTTCGACGTGACAACAGACGTCGGCGACCTCGTTCGGCGGGCGGTCGCGGTCGATCGGCGGATGAATGATGGCGTGGTTGATGAACGGCACGCGCTCCTGGCTGAACTTGTACCAGCGCTGCGCGTTTTTCTGATACGGATCGTAGAAGTCCGCATTGGCGCCGAGCGTGGCGAGAAAGGCTGCCTTGTAATCGGGCGAGCGACCCATCCAGCCATAGGTGAGCTTTGCCCATTCCGCGATGGCGTCGCGGCCGGCCACAAGCTCCTTCAGGTTCTTCGGCGCCTTGAAGAAGGCGTGCGTTACGCCGCCGTTGCCGGTTTCGGTCGGCAGCAACAGCTTGTGCTTGCGCTTGTCGTCGTGCAGGGCGTCGTAGAGCCGTGCCACCATGCGCGCGGTGTTGCGGAAGGCGGGATGGGTGGTGACGTCTTTGACGCGTTCGCCGTAGATGAAAACCTCGCGGTTGTCGCGCAGGGACTCGATGTATTCCTTGCCGTTCTGCGGCCTGCTGACTTTCATCTGGCCGATGTTCTCCGGCCGCGCCGCGAATGCCGCCTTGTCGGCATCGCGGTGTGGGTTGGGCGCTTTCGCTTTTGCCGCTTTCGACATCATGACCTCCCGTGCAAATTTGCAGGCCCTGCAAGTCGGTCTGGCGCTTGTTCGATATTCGAACCAATGTGCGTAATTCGAACTGAACGTTACGGACTCGCCGACGCCGTGACAAGGCGCGCGCGTGCCGCATGAAACCATTCCAGTGCAGCGCTATCTCGCCGACTTTGGAACCTGGTATCTGATCTTGCTCGGCGCGCTGGCGATTGTGACCATGCTCTATGCACCCCGCGGCATTTGGGGCTACGTTGCGCAACGTTACAATATTGCCTTGTTTCCCGTGCGACGGTTGCTGTTGCGAGAATAAGGTTGCTGGCCGAGCGCTGCGGAAGCCGGTCTGGAGGGTTTCGACCTCGGCGCGTGGTGGGCCGTTTGGCTGCCGGCCGGTGCGCCGAAAGATGTCGCTAACCGCACGATCGCTGGTCAGCCGTGGAGGTTGGCGCTAAATCAAGTTCCCAGCCGCACGGCTGTGCTCGTGAACGCCTCGCTGACCGGCTCCTGAACGCTGTCCAGTACGAAATCGCCGACGATCGCAATGACGATCGCAACAACGCAAGCGATGAGGAATGGCTTCATGACGCGCGTCCTTCTAGATATTTCGTTATTCTAGTCTCAATGATTATGAATTGGATGCGAGCCGGATCAAGTGGAATTCGGCAATATGATGCGGTGCAACGTGTTCAAAAGGTGTGACACTTTCCCACGTCAGCATGCTGGATAGAGGACTGATCGTTGCGGCCGACAGTGCGAAGACCGACGGTCTTCTACCACATGATATCATCGGCAGTCGATCTGATACTTTCATGCTATCCGCGCGAAGCCGAAGCAGCGTTGCATCGACTTAAGTCCTCTGGGCAACGCCGCAATCGGTCTGTACCATCAATAGGCTTCATTTTGATGCCTCCTACGCATTCACAAGCCGGTCGAAAGACACGCGGAGTCGCGTGATGCAGTGCTGGATTAGGCGACTCTGCGTTTTTGCAGTTCTGCTGCTGCTTTCTGGCCTCGACTCGGCCGGAGCGCAATTGCGCGGACATGGTGGCGCGGTGCGCGCGCTTGCAATTTCTCCCGACGGCGCTTCAGCGGTCTCTGGCAGCTTCGACACCTCAGCAATCCGCTGGTCGCTTTCGCGCGACGTCGCGGAGCAGGTCCTGCGGTTCCACGACGGCCCGGTCAATGCTGTCGCGTTCCTGAAGGCCGGACAACTCGCAACCGCCGGCGAAGACGGGCGCGTCGCGATCTGGAGCGCGGGGCGGCAAAGGCCCGATACAGTGTTGGAGGGACATCAAGGTCCGATCGTTGCGCTGGCGGTGTCGCCGAACGGCGCGACCTTGGCTTCCGCATCCTGGGACCACACAATCAGGTTGTGGCCGATTGCCGGCGGCACGCCGCGGGTACTTGAGGGGCACTCCCAAAACGTCAATGGCGTTGCCTTCGCGCCGGACGGCCATACGCTGGTGAGTGCGAGCTATGATCTGACAGTGCGCATCTGGCCGTTGGCCGACAGCGCCTCGCCCACAATCCTGACCGTGCCAACTCCACTCAATGCGGTAGCGATCGCGTCCGACGGTGAAATAGTCGTTGGGGGCGCCAATGGTAGGCTCTATTTCATAACAGCGGCAGGGGTGCTTGCGGGCGAGGTCGAGGCCGGGCCGTCACCGGTCATCGCGGTTGCAATATCGAGCGATGGTGCATTCGTCGCGGCGGCCGGCATCCGCGGCTCCGTTGCGGTGATCGAGCGCGAGAATCGCAAACTCGCGCGTACGCTGGTCGGACCCGGCCTGCCGGTATGGTCTGTCGCCTTCTTTCCAGACAATCATACATTGCTCACCGGCGGCACCGACCGCATGATCCGTCGCTGGGATGCAACGAGCGGAGAACCGATCGGCTCTCTTGCGCTCGGAACACCAGACGATCCGCTTGCCGCCTACGCCGGTGATCACGGAGCGGAAGTTTTCCGCGCCTGCGTCGCTTGTCACACGCTGACGGCCGATGAAGGCAACAAGGCTGGCCCTTCGCTCACCGGGATTTTCGGCCGGCGCATCGCGACGCTACCCGGCTATAATTTTTCCGAAGCCTTGAAGGGTCTGGATATCGTGTGGACGCCAGAGACGATCTCAAAGCTATTCGAAGTCGGCCCCGCATCTTATACACCCGGCACTAAAATGCCGGAGCAGCGTATCGGTTTGAAAGAAGATCGCGATGCGCTCGTGCAATTTCTGGAACGTGCCACAAAGAAACAGGAATAGGGAGCGCGCGGTTAATTATCCGGCTTCCGATCGCGCTCACGCAGGTAATCATCCGTCGTCCGTGGAGATGGACGCGCGGGCGTACCATGGGGGTCGAAATCCTGCTCGCTCATCGCCTCAACCCGGCAGTCCGCACACATCTTGATTACATCGATCCGCTTGGATGAACCCTGGTACATCCAGTGTTGGCCTTCAAGCTTTGTAACAATGCGCTCCACGGTACTCTTGACGCCGAATGGCTTGCTGCAACGAATGCAGAGGAACGGATCCTCTTGCTTGAGCACGCGCGTTGCCGCAGTGGCGGCGTTGAAATCGATCTGCGGGGTCAGGCCGATTACTTTTTCCGGACAGGTCGCCTTGCACAGCCCACATTGCACGCAGGCATCCTCCGCGAAGCGCAACATCGGTTGATCGACCCCATCGGTGAGCGCACCGGTTGGGCAGGCTGACACGCACGAAAGGCACAGAGTGCAGCCGTCTGCATTGATTTCAACTTTGCCGAATGGCGCGCCTTCGGGCAACGGCACAATATCAACTGGCATTGGCGCGGCGCCATGCAATTCGCGCAGCGCAAATCGCAAGACACCGCGTTTGGCACCTACAGGCAGAAAGCTCACCGGGCGAAGTGTGCCATCGGCGGGCGCAATCGCGCGTAAAGTCTCGCCGAGTGCGAATGGATCGTCGGTTTCGATTGTCGCTACCCGGCCTGGTCCAAATCCAAGCCCGACAAGGATCGCATCGGAAAGCGCGATTGTCTGGGTAAGTCCGGAGACATCGTGGCGCGGCCTCGCCCGCAAAACAAAACGCACGGCGGACGCGCCGTATGCCAGCGAAGCAACAATCGCTTCGAGTCCGACCTGAGTGACCTCGTTGACAGCGAGCGGCAAGACGTTTGCCGGCAACCCGTCGCCATGACGTGCCAGCGCATTGATCAATTCGCCG
>JBGPOB010000289.1:0-4827 GCA_041487815.1 Xanthobacteraceae bacterium
CTCGCCCGCGTTGTTGCCGCAATTGGGATTACCGCCGTCGCGCTCCTGACGCTGTCGATCGCCTTTGCGCAATCTGCCAACGCTCCGCCGAATGCGCTGCAAGGCTTTTCGCAAAATCGGGACCAGCCGGTAAAGATCGACGCCGCCTCGCTGGAAGTCCGTGACAAGAACAAGATCGCGACATTTTCCGGCAATGTTCGGGTTGTGCAGGGCGACACGACCCTGCGCTGCAAGTCGCTGGCCGTTTTCTACGACCAGGATGGCGCGGGAAACGCCATGACATCGGCGAAACCAGGACCGGCCGGCCAGCAACGTATCCGGCGGCTCGAAGCGCGCGGCGGCGTCGTGGTCACGCAGAAAGATCAAACCGCGACCGGCGATCTTGGTGCATTCGACATGGCTTCAAACACGGTTACACTCACCGGCAATGTCGTCGTCACGCAAGGTCAAAGCATCCTGCGCGGCCAGCGCCTGACGGTGAATTTGGCAACTGGCGTTTCGCAGGTCGAAGGCGGTCGAGTGCAAGGACTCTTTCAACCGTCTGCGGCCGGTGCGCAGAAATCAGAGCGAAGCGGTACCAGCAGCGGAGAAACCACGAGGGACGCCGGGACTCCTGACGCGTCGAATGATTTTCGGCGAAGGCAGTCTATCCATCCTTCCGGGCTCTATTAAAATCACGCGAGCAATGATGAAAAGCATACGCACAGCGCACTGTTGGCTTGCGATATCGGTACGTCCGGCGGTGTGATGGCTCTTCTCACCTCGTTATGGCGTGGCGACGGAAAGCGCACCCGATTCGGGTTCGACGAGCGCTGGCGGATCAATCTGCGATCCCTTGGCGGAGCCGTAGGGCGCTTCTCGGTCGTGCCGATGCGGCTTCCCGGGGCGTCGCCGGCAACGCGCGACAATGGAAAGACGCGCACGCGGCGCGCGGAAGCTGAACCGGTTGTTCGACAGCGCCCCGCCGACGCACTGCGGCTGGCCGGCGGGCAAGACTATCTTGCGGTCCATGGTATTGAAAAATCCTTCGGCAACCGCAAGGTCGTGAATGGCGTAAGTCTGCACGTTCGTGGCGGCGAGGCCGTCGGCCTACTTGGCCCTAACGGCGCCGGCAAAACGACGGTCTTTTACATAATCACCGGATTGATTGCGGCCGATCGCGGCAGCGTCGAACTTGACGGCTACGACGTCACCCGGCTGCCCATGTATCAGCGCGCGAGGCTTGGCATTGGCTATCTGCCGCAGGAGGCCTCGATCTTTCGCGGCCTGAACGTTGAGGACAATATTCGCGCGGTTCTCGAAGTTGTCGAGCCCAACCGTGGCCGTCGCGAACGCGAGCTCGATGCGTTGCTCGAGGAATTCAACATTACACGACTGCGCAAGACACCGTCGATCGCGCTATCGGGCGGGGAACGCCGGCGCGTCGAAATCGCGCGCGCACTTGCGACGCGGCCGAACTACATGCTGCTCGACGAGCCGTTTGCCGGCATCGACCCGATTGCGGTGGGCGACATCCAGGCGCTGGTTCGCCATCTCACCGGCCGCGGCATCGGCGTCCTGATCACCGATCACAACGTGCGCGAAACCCTCGGCCTGACCGATCGTGCCTATATCATTTACTCTGGTGAGGTCCTGATGGAGGGGCGTGCCGAGGACATCGTCAACAATCACGATGTCCGCCGCCTCTACCTGGGCGACGAATTCAGACTTTAGTTCAATAACTTAGGATATTTTCCGGCTCCGGCATGGGGCCCTGTACAGGCTCCTGAGAACGGGATAAGCAAGAATTGGACCAACTTGCTGAGCCCAATGGCGCTTTCACAAAGACTTCAAATCCGCCAGAGCCAAGCGCTGGTGATGACGCCGCAGCTGATGCAGGCCATCAAGCTGCTGCAACTCTCCAATCTCGACCTGGTGGCCTATGTCGACGCGGAACTCGAGCGAAATCCGTTGCTCGAGCGCGCCGAGGAAGACGGCCCCGCGGTCGCCGAGCCCACGCCCGATGACAGCGCAAATGATGGCGTCGCGGACGCGGGCGAATGGGACGAGGGCGAGCCCCAGGCTGGCGAGGCCACGATTGAAGCGCGCCTCGATTCCAGCCCGGAGCCTGCATTTGACGGCGACAGCGACGATGCGCCGACCCATGCCGCGGTGCCTGAGTCACCTGCATACTCGGAATGGTCCGGCGTGCGGCCCTCGCGCGAAGACGGCGATTACAATCTTGAGGCATTCGTCGAGGCGGAGGCGACGCTGGCTGACCATCTGATCGAGCAATTGACCTTGGCAATTGCCGATCCGCGTCAGCAAATGATCGGGCGCTACCTCATCGATCTCGTCGACGAGTCTGGATATTTTACAGGCGACCTGGCGGAGGTTTCCGAAAAGCTTGGCGCTCCACTTGCGGACGTCGAAGTGGTCCTGGCAATGCTGCAGACGTTCGACCCTTCGGGCATCTGTGCGCGCAATCTCAAAGAATGTCTCACGATCCAGCTGCGTGAGCGCGACCGCTTCGACCCTGCGATGCAGTCGCTCGTCGGCCACCTTGAACTGCTCGCCAAGCGCGATCTTGCGGCGCTCCGAAAAATCTGCGGCGTCGACGACGAAGATCTGGCGGACATGATCGCGGAGCTGCGCCGTCTCGATCCCAAGCCTGGCCTCAAATTCGGATCCGCGCCAATGCAGCTGGTGATCCCCGATGTATTCGTGCGGCAGGCGGCCGACGGCTCATGGCTTGTGGAGCTCAACTCCGACACCTTGCCGAAGGTTCTGATTAGCCAGAATTACTATGCGAAGATCTCAAAAACGGCGCGCAATGAGGGCGACAAGGCATTCCTGACCAACTGCCTGCAAACTGCGAGCTGGCTCGTCCGTGCGCTGGACCAGCGCGCCAAAACGATCCTGAAGGTTTCGAGCGAGATTGTACGCCAGCAGGATGCGTTCTTGATGCACGGCGTGCAGTTTCTCAAGCCGCTCAATCTCAAGACGATCGCGGTGGCGATCGGCATGCACGAGTCGACGGTGTCGCGCGTTACCGCCAATAAATACATGGCGACAAGCCGGGGGATTTTCGAGCTCAAATATTTCTTCACGTCAGCGATTGCCGCTGCCGATGGCGGTGAAACGCATTCGGCCGAGGCGGTGCGTCATCGGATCAAGCAATTGATCGACGCCGAACGCACAGACGATGTTCTTTCCGACGAGACGATCGTCGACAAGCTGAAGGAATCCGGCGTCGACCTCGCGCGCCGCACAGTCGCGAAATACCGCGAGGCGATGCGCATACCTTCGTCTGTTCAGCGGCGGCGAGAAAAGCAAGTGGCACTGCCGGGCGGCAACGGCTGATTGCATCTGCTCCCTGACGTTAAGGGGACTGTTCGCGTAACCTAGCTCATAAATATCGGCGCCGAACGCCTAATGGAGCCGGCGATGCCATTTCGGGTTTCAGGAAAAAAACATTGATGTTGGCGACGCACTGCGTACCCGTATTAACGACCGCATCAGGGAAACTGTCGGCAAATATTTCGACCGCAGTTAGTCTGGCCACGTCACGATCAGTAGAGAAGGTCCTGGCTTTCGCACCGAGTGCGCAATTTATCTGGATACCGGCAAGATCTTGCATGTCGAGGGCTATGCCAACGATGCCTATGCCAGCGCCGATCAAGCCGCTTTGCGGATCGAGCGACGGCTTCGCCGGTACAAAGTGCGGCTGAAAAGTCATCCGGCCAGGGCGGGCGCTCCCGAGGCTTTAGCGGAAATGGGAAGTTATGTCATCGCCGCTCCCGACCAGCAGTCGGACGAGGAACGCGCCGATTACGCACCGACGGTGATCGCGGAATCGATCACAGTGCTCGAAGCATTATCGGTCAGCGAAGCTGTGATCGAACTCGACTTGACGGGTGCGCCGGTGGTGATCGTCCGTCGCGCCGCCAGCGGTCGAGTCAACGTCGACTATCGCCGCGCCGACGGCAATATCGGATGGATCGACCCGTCGGCGGCACGGTCGAGCAACGCATAACTGCGGTGATTGCAGGCAAGCCACGCAGCGTCCCCGGTAGACAAGATTTCCGATATCGGGGAAGGTCGGCCCACTGCGACGATGTTTCGCTTGGGGTTACCATCATGCCGTTCCCGCGTGCTTCCAAGGCCCTGTCCCGCTTCATGGTGCTGGATCTGACGCGCGTGCGCGCGGGCCCAACCTGCGTGCGGCAGCTCGCGGACTGGGGCGCCAATGTCATCAAGATCGAGATGCCCGAACACGTAGAAAATGGCGACATGGGAGGCCCCCGTCTCGGTCCGGATTTCCAGAACCTTCACCGCAACAAGCGCAGCATCACGCTTAATCTCAAGAGCAAGGAAGGCGTCGCCGCGCTCAAACGCATGGTGAAGAAGGCCGACGTGCTGGTCGAAAACTATCGACCCGACGTCAAGCGCCGCCTCGGCATAGATTACAAGGACCTCGCGAAGATCAATAAGAAGCTGGTCTATGCATCGATTTCCGGATTCGGTCAGACCGGGCCCTATGCCGACCGGCCGGGCTTTGACCAGATCGCGCAGGGCATGGGCGGGCTGATGTCGATTACCGGATTGCCGGGACAAGGCCCGGTGCGCGTTGGCATCGCTATTGCCGACCTCACCGCCGGCCTGTTTGCGGCCATGGGGATTCTGACGGCGCTGCTTGAGCGCGAGAAGTCTGGTAAGGGCCAGTACATCGCGACCTCGCTTCTGCAGGCCCAGATTTTCATGCTCGACTTCCAGTCGGCGCGCTGGCTGATCGGGGGCGAGGTGCCGGGCCAGGCCGGCAACAATCATCCGACCAGCATGCCAACC
>JBGPOB010000290.1:0-4824 GCA_041487815.1 Xanthobacteraceae bacterium
AAGCGCTCCAGCATTCGCCAACAACAACCCGGCGGCGGCTATGCGCGCGAACATCGTTCGTGCCATCGATCGGCGTCCCCTTCCTGGCGTGTCATTACAGCGCCTCGCCCCGCAGCAGCTTGGGCACTTCGCCCGTGATGCCGGCGGCCTGGCGGATGAACAGATTCTTGAGACCCGGCAGCCGATCGACGACGCCAAGCCCGATGTCGCGCGCGAGCCGCAGCACATCGGAATGATTGGAGAACAGCCGGTTGAGGCCGTCGGTGGCGGCGCCCATGGTCATGGTGTCGAACCGCCGCCAGCGCTGATAGCGCTCGAGCACGTCGGCGCCGCCGATGTCGAGCCCGAGCCGCGCCGCATCGACGATCACTTCGGCGAGCGCGGCGACGTCGCGCAGGCCCATGTTGAGCCCCTGCCCCGCGATCGGATGGATCGTATGCGCGGCATCGCCCACGAGCGCGATGCGCTCCGCGATGAAGGATCGCGCCACCGAAAATCCGAGCGGATAGACCTGCCGCGGACCGGCGACGGAAATTTCGCCAAGCTTGAGGCCAAAGCGCGCTTCGAGTTCGGCGTGGAACGCGGCGTCATCGAGCGCGACGATGCGCGCGGCTTCCGCCTTGGTTTCCGTCCACACCAGCGACGAGCGATGGCCCAAGGATTTATTGTCCTTCAGCGGCAGGATCGCGAATGGCCCGGCGGGCAGGAAATGTTCTTCGGCGCGGCCGTCGTGGTCGCGCTCGTGCGCCACGGTGGTGACGATCGCCGACTGATCATAGGACCAACCGTGGCTCGCAATGCCGGCCAGCTCGCGAATGCGCGAACGCGCGCCGTCGGCCGCGACCAGCAATTTTGGGTGCCGTGTCGATTGATCGGCGAGCGAAACTTCGATCCTGCCGGTTTCCTGCTCGAACCGCGTCACCGCCGTTGCCATCAGCGCAACGCCTTCGTCGCGTGCCTTGTCGATCAGTGCCGCCAGCAGCGGACCGTTCTCGACCATGTGCGCGAACGGCTCGCCGGGCACGACGTCTCCGGCAAAGGTGAGAAACACCGGGCGCACCGCGTCCTGAAGTTTCGAGTCGGTCACCACCATGTCGAGGATCGGCTGGGCCTCGCCGGCGACGGCATCCCACACGCCGACGGTCTCAAACAGCCGCCGCGCCGCGGCGGCGATGGCGGAGGCGCGCGCATCCTTGTGCGCGTGCGCCAACGCCGGGTCGGCGAGCGCCACCGCAAACGAATGGCCGAGGCTCTGGCGCAACGCGATCGCGAGCGCCAGCCCGGCGAAGCCGCCGCCGGCGATCAGCACATCGATCTTGCGGTCGGAAGTCGACATTTTCTGCCGCGCTCTTTCGCCCTCGGATAGGACAGATTAGCATTCCAAGTCCGCCGGAGACCACCCAGCGAAAGCCATCCATGTCCGCCGTCGACGACCTCATCGCCACGCTCGACCTCGAAAAGCTTGAGGAAAACCTGTTTCGCGGCCGCTCGCCGCAAACGAACTGGCAACGCGTGTTCGGCGGCCAGGTGATCGGCCAGGCGCTGGTCGCGGCCTGCCGCACCGTCGATGTCAACAACCGCCCGCCGCATTCACTGCACGCCTACTTCCTCTTGGGCGGCGACCCGAAGGTGCCGATCATCTACGACGTCGACCGCATTCGCGACGGCAAGAGTTTTACGACGCGCACGGTCAAGGCAATCCAGCACGGCCAGGCGATTTTCTCGATGTCGGTGTCGTTTCATGTCGAGGAAGCAGGCTTCAACCACCAGGCCAAGATGCCCGTCGTGCCGGCCCCCGAACAATTGCCGAGCGAGGCGCAAATCCGCCAGAGCGTGCTGCCGACGATGCCGGAGCCGGTGCGGCGCTTTTTCGAGCGCGAGCGACCGATCGAGCTGCGTCCGGTGGAATACGATCGCTACCTTGGCAAGAAGGCCGAGGACGCCAAGTTCAATATCTGGATCCGCTGCATCGGCCGCCTGCCCGACGATGCGGCGATCCACCAATGCGTGCTCGCCTATGCTTCCGACATGGCCCTGCTCGACGCCGCGCTCATCCCGCACGGCCGCAGCATATTCGATCGCCGCATCATGGCCGCGAGCCTGGACCACGCGTTGTGGTTTCACCGGCCATTCCGCGCCGATGAATGGCTGCTCTATGCGCAAGACAGTCCCAACAGCTTCGGCGCCCGCGGTTTTTCGCGCGGCTCGATCTTTGCCGCCGACGGCACCCTGATCGCATCGGTGGCGCAGGAAGGGCTGGTGCGGGAAAGGCGCGCTGAGGCGTGAAAGCCGGCTGCGGAAAAGCCGCGCGTTTTCGATCCTCCGATCCTGCACACGCGGTGGTGGCTGCGGGCATCGGCCCACTGCCGCCATCGTGCAATCCGCCGACAAACAATACCGCTTAATTTATCGGTGGAATGTCGATAGTGTAGCTGCGCGGCGGTCGCCAGACCGGCGCAAACCGAACTGCCGGTGGAATCCATGAAGCTCGTATCTGCCATCATCAAGCCGTTCAAGCTTGATGACGTAAGAGATGCCCTGACGCAGCTTGGCGTCAGCGGCATGACGGTGACCGAGGTCAAGGGCTATGGCCGCCAGAAGGGCCACAAGGAAATCTATCGCGGCGCCGAGTACGTCGTGAATTTCCTGCCCAAGCTGCGCGTCGATGTCGCCGTGGCTGCAGATCAGGTCGACAAGGTGGTTGCCGCCATCGGCAGCGCGGCGAAGACCGGCCAGATCGGCGACGGCAAGATATTCGTCACCGGCCTCGACCACGCCGTGCGCATTCGCACCGGCGAAACCGACTCCGACGCGCTGTAAGAGCGCGTTCAGCGAAAGTGGAGTCTGGTTTTTCGTCCGAATGCGCTCAGACATTAAAGTTGCGCATTTTCCGACGGCGAACCGGTGTCCATTTCGCCTGAAGATGCTCTGGCAGCATTCGATTCCAGCACAGATATTGGGGGCTTTCATGACGACCTTCGCGTCACTGCGAGCGATCGCACGCGTCGCTGCGGCCGCAATCGCATTTACGGCAACACCGGCGTTCGCCCAGGCGCCGAAGATCGACAGCGGCGACACGGCCTGGATGATCGTGGCGACCGGCATCGTGCTGATGATGACAATCCCGGGCTTGGCGCTGTTCTACGCCGGCATGGTGCGCAAAAAGAACATTCTCGCCACCATGGCGCAAAGCCTTGCCGCGACGGCGCTGGTGTCGGTGCTGTGGGTGATCATCGGCTACAGCCTCGCATTTTCGGGCGACGGCGCGTTGCTTGGCACGCTCGACCGGATGTTCCTGCGCGGCATGGCGATCGATAGCATCAGCCCGCTGGCGAAAACGATTCCGGAAAGCCTGTTCATGATTTTTCAGATGACGTTCGCGGTCATCACCGTGGCGCTGGTTGCCGGCTCGGTTGCCGACCGCATGCGCTTTTCCGCGTATCTGCTGTTCACGGCGCTGTGGCTCCTCGTCGTCTATGTGCCGATCGCGCATTGGGTCTGGGGCGGCGGATTCCTCGGCGCAATGGGCCTGCTCGATTTTGCCGGCGGCACCGTCGTGCACATCAATGCCGGCATTGCCGGACTGGTGGCGGCGCTCGTCGTTCGTGCACGCCACGGTCACGGCGTCGAAAATCACGCCCCGCACGATCTCTCGCTTGCCGTGATCGGCACCGGACTGTTGTGGGTCGGCTGGTTCGGATTCAATGGCGGTTCCGCGCTTGGCGCCGGCGGACGCGCCGCCTATGCCATCGTTGCGACGCATCTTGCCGCCTGCATGGGCGCGCTGACCTGGATGACCTTGGAATGGCTGACGCGCGGCAAGCCGTCCGTGCTTGGAATCCTTTCGGGTGCGGTTGCGGGGCTCGGCACCATCACGCCGGCATCCGGGTTTGTGCTGCCATGGCACGGGCTCATCATCGGTCTGATCGCGGGCACGGTCTGCTTTTACGCCTGCACCGCGTTCAAGCGGCGTTGCGGTTACGATGATTCACTCGACGTGTTCGGCGTCCATGGCGTCGGCGGCGTCACCGGCACATTATTATGCGGCGTGTTTGCCAGCGCCGCCGTATCCATGGGCCCGGACGCGCCAGCCGGCCTACCTGGCCTGCTCGAAGGCAATCCGCACCAGCTTCTGATCCAGGTTTATGGCATCGCCGCCACCATCGCTTGGTGCGGCGTCGCCACATTCGCGCTGCTGAAGATCATCGATGTGCTCACGCCGCTGCGGGTCAGTCGCGAACACGAATTGGCCGGCCTCGACATTTCGCTGCACGGCGAGGCGCTGCAATAGCGGAGGCGGGGCGAGTTTCAAGCTGGACGACTTCGGCCGCAGACAACGAGGCTTGGACTCGCGCACGGCTGGCATGTGCGCATTCGATGGGTTGCAGCATTCCCATGATTTTCACTGCGGACAACGGCCGCACAGGAAATCATCAAAGGAGGACGATGGTAGCGAATCTGCCGCCATTTTGCCTATTTTTTATGCATCAACGCCTGACAAGACACCGCCAAGCCTGCGCCGGCCCGCCGCATGTTCGCAGGTGCAAAAAATTTAGAAATCTTTCCAAAGAGTTAAAGCCGGCCCCGGCAACTGGCACGGGGTTTGATTCCCATGATCGTGGCGCGGGCTGCGACGATCCATGTCGGCTGGCCGCGTCGAGTTGAGATCGCCCGCACCGCGTCTGCCGGGACGGGCCCAAGCGGGGACAGAACCTAATGAAAATCGTCATGGCCATCATCAAGCCGTTCAAGCTCGACGAGGTCCGTGATGCCCTGACCGCCATCGGCGTCGCCGGGCTGACCGTGACTGAAGTCAAGGGTTAT
>JBGPOB010000291.1:0-4776 GCA_041487815.1 Xanthobacteraceae bacterium
TGCAAGGTCGTGCATGGTCACGCCCTCAACCGGACCATCCGTTGCACCGGCCCCGCGTGGAACCGGCCGCAGCACGCGAAAGCCGGCGCGCGCGATCTTGTCGGCCAGCGGCGCGAATTCATCGCTGTCACGGCCCCAGGATGGAATCAGCACAACGAGCGGACCGGATTGCCCGTTCACGATCACCTCAACCGCGAGGGCGCCGTTCTTGACGATCTTTCGGTTAGCGTTGAGCGCGATATCGCGCGCAGGCGGCCGCGCGCCGCCTGAGGATGGGAGCGGTGTCACCGGCAAGGCAGCGAATAATTCCGATTGTCGCGATGCGCTCGATCCGTCTGTCTTGTCCCCGCCCATCGGCGCTCACCCTTGCACGTCGCGGCTGTTATCGGCCGTCGTGACCATCGTTGCAACAACGAATTTTGTTGCATAAAGTATGAATGCAATTCGATGCGGCATCCTGGCCGATGCCCGGCTTGCCCGGCGCCGCGCGCCGACATTGGCTTGGTCGGGCTCGGCCGCTGCAACTGTCCTTTGATCGGGGGAATTGAAGAATGCCGGATGTGAAGATTGCGGCGGCCGCTGGGGGATCTTTTTCCGCCTACCTGAGCTTGCCCGCGCGACCAAAAGGCCCCGCCATCATCACCATGCAGCAGATTTTCGGCGTCAATTCCGAAATGCGCAGCTACACCGACGAGTTTGCGGCGAACGGATACATCGCGATCTGCCCGGACTTGTACTGGCGCCAGCAGCCGGGTGTGGAAATCATGCCCGGCACGCCGGAAGCCTTGCAACGCGCGATGGCACTCAACAACGCGCTCGATGTCGACAAGGCGGTCGATGATCTCGACGCGACAATCGCGTTCCTGCGCGCCTACCCCGGATGCAACGGCAAGATCGGCACCGTCGGGTACTGCCTCGGCGGGCTGTTCGCGTTCCTGCTGGCCGCGCGCAGCGACGCCGATGCCAACGTGAGCTACTTCGGCGTTGGAATCGAAAAGCGGATTGCCGAAGCGGCCAGCATCAAGAAGCCGTTGCTGCTCCACGTTCCCGAGAAGGATCGCACGGTCCCGCCGCCGGCCCAGGTTATCATCGAGGAAGCCGTTCGCGGCCGGGCGGAATTCTACGCCTACCCGGGCGCCGACCACGCCTTCAATCGCGTCGGAAGCCGCAGCTACGACAAGGATGTGACCGCGCTCGCGGCGAAGCGCACCGACGCGTTCCTGGCGCGCCATCTCGGCAGCTGACGGGGCGGCGCCATCGGCATCGCATGCTAGGGCATATACATGCCGCCGGTGACCCACAGAACCTGCCCGGTCATGTAGCGGCTGTCGTCGCCAAGCAAGAACGTGATCGGGCCGACGATATCCGCGGGCGCGGCAATCCGCTGCATCGGAATCAATTTGATCAGGCTGTCGTAGTCGGTCGGCACGCCGCTCTCGTCGGAGCCGGTACCGCCGCGCGAAAAGGCGGTTTCGACCGCTGCCGGCGCCACCGCATTGACACGCACAACCGGCGCATGTTCGAACGCGAGCTGCTTGGTGAGCGCCACCAAGCCGACTTTAGACATGGTATAGGCGCCGTAGGTCGGAAGCGTTCGCCCGATAATGGCCGAACTCATCAGCACGAGGCTCGCAGCGCCGCTGTTGGCGAGCAGCGGGAGGAAAATCTTGGTGGTGAGAACGAAGCCGCGCAGGTTGACCTTGATGATCTCGTCGAACACTTCGAGATCGAGGTCTCGCATCAGCTGTTTCTTCCCGAGAATCCCGGAGATGCACACCATTCCATCGAGCGCCGCGCAGCGCTCGCTGACCGCCTGCGCCGCCGCCTTGACCGAAGCTTCGGAGCGAACGTCGATGGTGATGGCGGGGACCGGTGCGGGATAACGCGCAAGCGATGCGGGAATGTCGAGGACGATGACCTCATCGCCCATCGCGGCGAGCCGGCTGACGACGGCGCGTCCGATGCCGCCGGCTCCGCCGAGAACGGCAATTCTGCGTGGTGGGTTTGGTTGCACGCTAACCTTCATATAACCGCGGCCGCGCGCACAATCGCGGGCTTATTCCGCGGCATGTGCAACCGTTTCCGCGCGGCTCAGCTCGTCGAACACGCGGCGCATCTGGATCAGACCGGCATCGGCGGCGATGCTGACCATCTTCGGCCCGGGACCGCGGTTGATGACGCGCTGTTGCGCTTCGATGATTTTGCGGTCTTCCGCGAAGCCGGCGTCGGCCGCTTGCAGGAGAATGTCGGCGATCGCCGGATTCTCGTGGGATTGAGGACCCCAGCGGAAGAAATAGTGGCTCGTTTCGCTCGTCTCCGGCGTGACCACGGATGAACTCGTATAGGTGAAGATCAGGTTGCTCTTGTCGTTGACGTTGCTGCCGGCGGGATACATATCGCTGTGCAGCAGCAGAATTCCAGGAACAAGAAAGTCATAGGTACTCCAACGGTCGATGTTGCCGTTGTGATTTTTGAATTTGGGCAAATAGCGTGGCGGAGCACCATCCATCAGCCAGCGTGAAACGCGGATGCCGCGATCGATACGCTCGATCTTCGGCCGTTGCGTCGCCCAGACGTCGGTGCCGCCGAAAGTCTGCTCGTGCACGTAGGTGATATGGGAAAAGTCGAGAAGATTGTCGACGATCAGCATGTAATCGGCATTGAACGTGAGATAGCCGGACTTGAGCGTCCATCCGGGGTCTTGCAGCGCGATGATGCCCTTGGGAATGAGCGTTGCATCGGCCGCAGCCGGATCGCCCATCCAAACCCAGATCCAGTTCTGCTGCTCGCGCACCGGGAAGTTTCGCACGCGCGCCCGCTCCGGGATCGCGGCCTGCCCGGGAATCTCGACGCAGCGCCCGTCCGGGCCAAACCGCAAGCCGTGGTACATGCAGCGGAGGTCGTCGCCAATGTGCTGGCCTTGCGACAACGGCGCATGGCGGTGACAACATCGGTCTTCCAGCACCACCACCTGCCCGTCGGTCTTGCGGTAGAACACCAGCGGCTCGTTGGCGATGGTACGGGAGAAAATGCCTGCGCGCGGAATTTCGTAATCCCAAGCGGCCACGTACCAGCAATTGCGCACCAGCATGTCGGCGCCCCTTAGGTCCGGACCTCGCGGTCGGCGGATTTTCAGGCCTCAGAATATTGCGTGCGCCGGCAAATGCAACTTTAATTGTCGTATCGCGTCATGAATGCAACAAATGTTTTGGGGCCCGGGCCGACGTCCATTGTGATCGGACACGTTGTTGTCGCGGAAGATATCGCGCGCGCGCATTCCATTGACGGTTCGCCCATCGGCAGCAGTCAATACTGAGTCAAAGACGTGCATTCCACCTGAATGAAGATTGGCGTGCTGAGTGTGCGCACCCGTGGTGTAGCTAATAGGACTCTGAGGCTTGGACCGTCGCTTTTATGCGCTTGAAAACGACTGGCTCCCCGGGCAGGGGTCGAACCTGCGACAAACCGGTTAACAGCCGGTTGCTCTACCACTGAGCTACCGGGGAAGGCGCGTCCAGTGCGTGGCGGCGTATAACAAAGGCAGCCTTCCATTGCAAAGCCGGAAATGCCGCCGCGCCGCCGCAGGTCGGCGCAGCGCATTGCGGCTACGATACGCTGACGACAATCTTGCCAACATGCCGCGCGGACTGGAGATGGCGGAACGCGTCGCCCGCCTGATCGAATGTGAATACCCTGTCGATCACCGGCTTGATGGCGCCGGCGCTGATCGCGCGATTCATCGCCTCGAACATCTGCATTGAGCCGACCGAGATGCCCTGTATGTTGGCGCGCTTGCCCAGGATCAGCATCGGGTTGAGTTCGGCCGCGCCCGATAGAACGCCGATCATCGATATCTTGCCGCCGGAGCGGATCGCGCCAAGCGATTTCGCGATCGTGCCGGCGCCGCCGACTTCGACGACCTGGTCGACGCCGCGTCCGCCGGTGAATTCGACCGCGGCCTTGTCCCAGTCCGGCGTCGTCTTGTAGTTGATCGTGTGGGCGGCGCCGAGTTTTTTGGCGCGCGCGAGCTTTTCGTCGCTCGACGATGTCGCGATCACGGTGGCGCCCATCAGCCGCGCGAACTGCAGTGCGAACATCGAAACCCCGCCGGTGCCCTGCACCAGGATGGTGTCGCCGCTGATCAGCCGGCCGTGCTCGACGAGCGCGTGCCACGCCGTCACGCCGGCGCAGGGCAGGCAGGCGCCGTCGTGATAGGAGAGGTGCGCGGGCAGTTTCACGACGCCTTCTTCCTCCAGCACCACAAATTCGGCGAGCATGCCGTCGAGGGTGCCGCCAAGCGCGGTGCCCGGCGTGTCCACCCCCGGCAATCCGCCCGACCAGCGCTGGAAGAAACAGCCGGCGACGCGGTCGCCGACCTTGACGCGGGTTACACCGGGCCCGACCTCGACGACTTCGCCGGCGCCGTCGGAAAGCGGAACCACGTTTGGCTTCACCGGCATGCGGTAGGCTCCGAGCACGATCGCCAGATCGCGGAAATTCAGCGAGCAGGCCGCGACCTTGATCAGAACCTGCCGACGCGCGGGTTTTGGCGTCGGCAGATCGACGACGCGCAACGCATCAATTCCGGTGGCTTGGGGCAGTTGGTACGCGCGCATCATCGACCTCGTCGTAATAGGGACATCCGATCGGATTCAGGTGGGCATTAAGTGGAGGCCACGCCCGGAATTGAACCGGGGTAAACGGTTTTGCAGACCGCTGCGTAACCACTCCGCCACGTGGCCATTGTCGAAAGTATGGATATATATAGGCACCGAA
>JBGPOB010000292.1:0-4757 GCA_041487815.1 Xanthobacteraceae bacterium
AGCAAGGCCACACGCCGGCGCGCGCCACCGTTGAGGCGAAGCTCGCGACGCCCACCCACAAGGTCGAGACCATGGTGGTGGCGGCACGCTGATGCGTCAGACCGGCGCGAACGCCGGCGAAATGATCTAGGACGATCGTATTGGGCAACGCTTGCAACCGGCCGGCGTGGTCGATGATGTCGGTGCCGTGCGGATGGAACTGCACATGCCAGCCATAATCCGCCATGCGGGCCGTGCTGGAACGGCTACTCCGCCGCCTCCGACATGGTCGCGCGGAACTCGGTGCGCAGTGTATCGAGGAGTACAAGACCTTTTTTTGTATCGAGATGCCAATAAGTCCAGCCGTTGCAGGCGTCGAGCCCCTGGGCAACCGCGCCGATGCGATGGATGGAGCCGACCGAACTGCCGCTGCGACCGCTCAGTGAGATAGCGCCGTCGGCGCGGACGATGGCTTTGATCTGGCGCTTGCCGTCAACGAGCGTCGTGCCGGGCGCGATCATGCCGCGCTCGATCAGCGCCGAAAAGGCAACGCGCGGCGCCTGACGCGCGGTCATGAACGGTGCGAGCGTTGCCTCCGGCAGGGGCGTTACCCCGGCAATGCGCGAGAGCGCGGCCTTGACGTAGTGCCGGTCGCGCTCGATGCCGAGAAACCGCCGGCCGAGGCGCTTTGCCACCGCGCCGGTCGTGCCGGTGCCGCAGAAGGGGTCGACGATAAGGTCGCCCGGCCGCGACGCGGCGAGAATGGCGCGCGCCAGCAGCGCCTCGGGCTTTTGCGTCGGATGCAGCTTCTTGCCGTCATCGGCTTTGAGCCGTTCCTCGCCGGTGCACAGCGGCAAAGTCCAGTCGGAACGGACCTGCACATCCTCGTTGCCGGCCTTCAACGCCTCGTAGTTGAACGTATAGCCCTTGGCGCCAGCCTCCCGCACTGCCCAGATCAGCGTCTCGTGGGCGTTGGTGAAGCGCCGGCCACGAAAATTCGGCATCGGATTGGCTTTGCGCCAGATCACGTCGTTGAGCAGCCAGTAGCCGAGGTCCTGCAGGATCGCGCCGACGCGGAAAATGTTGTGATAGGAACCGATCACCCAGATCGTCGCATTCGGCTTCATGATGCGGCGGGCGGCCGTCAGCCATGCGCGCGTGAAGTCGTCGTAGGCCGCAAAGCTCGCGAACTTGTCCCAGTCGTCGTCGACCGCATCGACGCGGGAATCGTCCGGCCGTTTCAAATCGCCCTTGAGTTGCAGATTGTACGGCGGGTCGGCGAAAATCATGTCGACCGAATGCGCGGGCAGTTTCGCCATTTCGGCGACGCAATCGCCGACCACGATGCGAGCGGAATCGGGCGATGCAAATGCAACGCGGGGCGCCCTGCCAGGCGCCCCGCGACGCGACATTACCATGACTCAGAACTCTGACTCAGGCGACGCTATCGGCGACGCGGGACCTACAACCGACAAAAATGACTTTGAACCGCCAAGGTAAAAATCGGGTTATCGTTTGGCCTCGCGCGACTGGGCAAATTTTGCCGGGTCACTATATTGCGTGAGTGGCGTTGGTCGCCCGCTGGACCGATCGGCGCAGTGGACGATCAAGGCCGAGTGGACGGGGAGGCGGTTTCATGCGTTGGGATGATTTCCGTCGCAGCGACAATGTCGACGACGAACGCGGTGGCGGCGGTTTTGGTATGCCGGGCGGCGGCATGGGGATCCCCGTCGGTGGCGGCGGGCTCGGGATCGGCACCGTCATCGTACTGGGGCTGATTGGCTGGGCGCTGGGCATCGATCCATCGCTGCTGATCAGTGGCGCGGAGGTTCTCTCCGGCGGCGGCCAGCCGCGCTACGAGCAAGTCGAACGGCCGCGCGCCTCGCGCAACGCGCCGCCCGCCGACCAGATGGGCCAGTTCGTTTCGGCCGTGCTGGGCGACACCGAAGATACCTGGTCGACGATCTTCGAACAAAGCGGGCAGACCTATCGCAAGCCCCGGCTGGCGCTGTATTCCGGCTCGCTGCCGACACCATGCGCGTTCGCGCAATCGGCCATGGGGCCGTTCTATTGCCCGCGCGATCAAAGGGTCTATCTCGACACGTCGTTCTTCCGCGACATGCAGACCAAGTTTCGCGCCTGCACCAGCCAGAAGGCATGCGAGTTCGCCGAAGCCTACGTGATCGCGCACGAGGTCGGCCATCACGTGCAAAACCTTCTCGGCATTCTGCCGAAGGCGCAGGCGGCGCAACAGCGCGCGGGCAGCCGCGCCGCGGCCAACCACATTCAGGTCCAGGTCGAGTTGCAGGCCGATTGCTTTGGCGGCATCTGGGCCAATCGCTCCAACAGGCGGCGCGCCTTCATGGACCCCGGCGATGTCGATCAGGCATTGCAGACGGCTTCCGCCATCGGCGACGACCGGCTGCAGCGCCAGTCGCAGGGCTACGTCGTGCCCGATGCGTTTACCCACGGTTCGTCGGAGCAGCGCAAGCGCTGGTTCATGACCGGGTTTGAGAAGGGCAGCGTGGCGGCGTGCAACACGTTCAACGTCGCGCAGCTCTAGAACATCCATGCCCGGCATCGACCAAAGCCGTCAGTTCGTCCCGCTCAAGATCGCGGTGCTGACAGTTTCCGACACGCGCGCGCTTGCCGACGACAAATCGGGGGCAACGCTTGCCGAACGCATCGAAAAGGCCGGCCATGCGGTCGCCGTGCGCGCAATCGTGAAAGACGAAGTCGACAAGATTCGCGCGCAGGTAAAACTTTGGATCGCCGATCCGGCCATCGACGTCATCATCACCACCGGCGGCACTGGTTTTACTGGCCGCGATGTGACGCCGGAAGCGCTCGAACCTTTGTTCGAGAAGCGCATGGACGGCTTCTCGATGCTGTTTCTGATGGTGAGCCACGCCAAGATCGGTACCTCGGCGATCCAGACGCGCGCGACCGCGGGTGTCGCCGGCGCGACCTACATATTCTGCCTGCCGGGCTCGCCCGGCGCCTGCAAGGATTCCTGGGACGAGATCCTGGTGCACCAGCTCGACTACCGCTATCGACCCTGCAATTTCGTCGAGATCATGCCGCGGCTGGACGAGCACCTGCGCCGCGCCAAGGCGAAGGGCGCAACGGTTTAGGTTCGTGCATCACGCGCCGGTCATCGCCGCGCCGCTGCGCAGCACGGCGATCTTGCGGCGGCCGATGCGCCGCAAGAGGTCGGCCTCGGGATTGGCCGCCTGATCGCGATGTCCGCCGAGCCGTTCATAGAGCGGCTTGCCGATGATCAGGCCCTGTTCAGGCCGCATGCGGCCGCCCAGCGCCACGCGCAGCAGCGCCAGGGCTTCGACGATCATCGGTCGATCCCCACCGGCCTGTTGAACCTTGCGGAACACCGCGGCGCGCCCGTCGTTTTTGCCATGCGTTTCCGCGAACCGAACAAACTGCGCGGCCTCGTCGGTCCAGGTTGCATCGAGCACCACCCCGGGCATGAGAAACATCAGCCAAGGTGAGCGCGCCTTCGCCGCGCCCGCGCGCAGACGCTGCGCCAGCGGCGCGCAGACGCGGATGAATTCGCAGCCGGCGATATCGGCCACCTCCTCGGTCGCGTCCTTGGAGCCGCCGTCGGCCACGATGACTTCGCGCACGCTGCCCGCGGCGGCACCCGCCACCAAGGACGCCAGCGTCCGGACCAGCAAGCGCTCGCAATTCAACGTGCCGATGACGACCGTCAACATCGCCTATTCGAATCCAGGGCCTCTTCCGACCCGCTCATGTCGTCCAAGGATCATGCCGCAGTTAAAATGCCCAGTAAATCAGTAGGATATCGCAGTGCAGTATATTTTCCAAAGCAGAGCTAATTCGTTCTTGTTCTGTTCTTAGGATGCAACTAGATTGCATTCATGCGTTCATCAGCAGCCCGCAATCCAACGGCGCCGCCAGTCCCGATTTCTGCTCCCAGCGCAGAATCGGATGTCGCCCGCAGCCTTGTCGACCGTGGCCGGCGCCGTGGCCGGGGCGCGCAATCAAACGCGTCGGGCCGCTACGAACCCGCCGCGCGCGTTGCCTTCGACGACGGCTGGCGCAACCTCGAAGAGCTGGCGCCATTCGAAACGACCGTATCGGTCGAGCGCGCGCGCAAGATCATCACTCGCAATGAATCGCCCGACATTTCGTTTGACCGCTCCATCAATCCTTACCGCGGCTGCGAGCACGGATGCATCTATTGCTTCGCGCGGCCGACGCACGCCTATCTCGGACTGTCGCCGGGCCTCGATTTTGAATCCAAGCTGTACATGAAACCGGACGCGCCGGAATTGCTCGAGCGCGAGCTGTCGGCGGCGAATTACAAGCCGCGCACGATCGCGATCGGCACCAATACCGATCCCTATCAGCCGATCGAGAAGCGCTATGAAATCATGCGCCGCATCCTGCAGGTACTCGATCGCGCCAACCATCCGGTCGGCATCGTCACCAAGTCGGCGCTGGTGCTGCGCGATCTCGATATCCTGAGCGGCATGGCAAAGCGCAATCTCGTCAAGGTGGCGCTGTCGGTCACGACGCTTGATCCGGGCCTGGCGCGCGTGATGGAGCCGCGCGCGGCCACGCCGCAGCGCCGCCTCAACGCGTTGCGCGAACTCGCGTCCGCCGGCATCCCAACTTCCGTGATGGTCGCACCCATCATCCCCGCCATCAACGACGCGGAAATCGAACGCATTCTCGACGCCGCCAAGGCGGCCGGCGCGGTTGGGGCGGGTTATGTCTTGCTGCGGCTGCCGCTCGAA
>JBGPOB010000293.1:0-4724 GCA_041487815.1 Xanthobacteraceae bacterium
CAGAATCACCGGGATCAACGTGCGGATTCGATCGACCGTCAGAAGGCCGCCCTGATCCTTGAGATAAATGACGTCAGGCTTGAACGGCAGCAACGCGCGCGTCTTTTCGGCGTAGTGCTCGTCAGTGTGGCGCGGCGAGAGGCTGAACGACAACGCGCAGGCAACCTTGAGACCAAGGCCTTTGAGAAATGGAATGAACGTCGGGAAAGAACGTTTGATCTGATCGGCGGTGTTGGATGTCAACTGAACGCGATTCAAGGATCCAATTTCGGCCTGGAGCGTCCAGAACAGTTTCCCGAGCGCAGGCGGGGTCGGGGTGCCAAAAGGGTTGAGATTGAGGCCGCCCCCCATGCAGCTTTTCGGCGTGTTCGGCATCTTCTTGGCGAGAAGCCGCATGAGATCCCAAGGGTTCTCCTTCAGATCGCGTATCAGCTTCTTGAAGTGAATCGTATTTCCTGGAATTTCGATCACGTCAAATCCGGCGCGGTCGAGGTCGGCCGCGACCGCTTCCATCATGCCGCCGCGCATCCCCATGGCCCACAAGCTTTGCGAGCCATCGCGAAACGTCGTGTCAAGAAACCGAACCTGTTTTGGGCTCAAGACTGTGGTCCCCTAAGGTGGGTCATCCAAAAGCAGTCGCAATCATAACCCTTTAGATTGGCCGGAGTCATGGGAGAGGATTGGCGGCATGATGTCGGGTCATGCCCTAAGCGAAAGCGCCAACCGTAGTGGCGAATGTCCGCTTTCGAAGTAAGAGCAAACTCTTTACGGAAATTCTGCGAGGGGCGCTCCTGATCCGGAACGGACCTGCCGGTGATGCCGACTAACGACTGCAATTCGGAGTAAAGCGGACAACATCTGCTCATTCTGAGCCTTACCGGTTTTGACCCAAAGCTGACTCGCGACAGCCCTCAATAAATGTCCGTTTGACGCGTAGGAGCAGAAATAGCAATCGGTCGGGGTCACTTCTGCTTTCGACCCGAATGCGAAGTTGCGGCTGGCGCTGAAAATGTCAGCTTATCGGGGGTACCGGAAGCGCCCCACGCATTCCGATTTGCGGCAGGTGGACATTTAGCGAGCCCGCCGAGCTATGCGAGGCGGCAGCTTCAATAATTCTGCCGGTTCAATCACCTGATGTCGGAGCACCGCATTCTCAGCTTCAAGCCGGCACTTCGACTTGAATGTTGAGGCCAGGACCGAAAGGACGAAGTAGAACAGCGCAACCATCGTGCGCCGACGTTATGTGGTTCCTTTACCCAATCAATGCGGATGACGTTTTCGTTACACACCCTTCATAAACAGCCTAAGCGCAGCAGGCTCTGGCTCGCGGGCAGATCGAGCCGTTTTGATCAAGATCAACCCATCGGCTCAAATGTCTCAGATAATTATTTTTGTTTGAGCGGGCGCCGATTGTTCCGGCGGCACGCTTGCATGCGTCTGCAGGCGTCGGTCGAAGGCTCGACGATTCGCGTTGAAATCGTAACAGCCGCTCCCACGGCACAGACGCGGAGGACTAGCCCGATGTATCGCAGACTTAGGCTCCTGATCGGTGCGCTCGCGACCGCGCTCGCGGCGCTCCTGATGTTGGCACTCCCTGTGGCGGACGCCGCCGACGCGCCGCCAATCAAGATCGGCTTTGGCATGGCACTTACGGGCCCGCTTGCCGGCGGAGGCAAATCGGCCCTCGTGGCCATACAAATGTGGGCGGAGGACGTCAAAGCCCGCGGCGGCATTCTCGGCCGCCCGGTGCAACTTATTTATTACGACGATCAGTCCAATCCAACGACCGTGCCTCCAATCTACACCAAGCTGCTCGACATCGATAAGGTTGATCTCGTGATTTCGGGCTACGCCACCAATCAGATCGCCGCAGCGATGCCGATCATCATCCCGCGTGGCATGCTCTTCTTCTCGCTCCTCGGAACGGCGGTCAACGACGGCTTCAAATACGATCGGTATTTCCAGCTCAACCCGAACGGTCCCGATGCCAAGGACGCCAACTCGGCCGGCTTTTTCGCTGCCGCCATGACGATGGATCCTAAGCCGATGACTGTGGCGTTGGTCGGCGCCGACGCCGAGTTCTCGCAAAATTCGCTCGATGGCGCTCGCAAGAACGTCGAAAAATATGGCTTGAAGATCGTGTATGATCGCACCTATCCGCCGACGACGACGGATTACACGACGATTGTGCGCTCGATTGCGGCGACAAATCCGGACATCATCTACGTCGCCTCCTACCCACTGGACACGGTCGGCATGATCCGATCGGCACGCGAGCTCAATCTGCAGACCAAGGCATTCGGCGGGGCGATGATCGGGCTGCAGTTCGCCGGCATCAAGGCCCAGCTTGGACCGCTGCTCAACGGCGTCATCGGCTACGACGCATATGTGCCAGCGCCGACCATGAGCTTTCCTGGCGCCGAGCAGTTTCTCGATCGCTATACGCCGCGCGCCCAGAAAGAAGGTGCCGACGTGCTCGGCCACCTGCTGGCGCTTTACGCCTATGCCGAGATGCAGATGATCGAGCAATCGATCAAGGCGGTGGGCAGTATCGATCAGAAGCTGCTCGCTGATTACGCTCACAAAGCCGAGTTCGACACCATCGTCGGCAAGATCAAGTTCGGGCCGCTCGGCGAATGGGACAAGCCACGCATCCTCTTCGACCAATATCAAAACGTTTCCGGCAACGACGTCGACCAGTTCCGCAAGCCCGGCCGGCAGATCATCCTGCATCCGCCGGAATATAAGTCCGGTGACCTGATTTATCCGTTTGCCAAGGCGCAAGGCAGATAGACAGCCGCAGGAGCGCGGCTGGACCTCGTGCGGTTTCCGATCAGATGGAATCGGAAACCGCTTTGGACTTTTGGTTTTGACGCATTTTCTTCGCCGAACCGGCCCCCACTTCGGTTAGGCGGTGGTCCTGCCGCTTCCGATGCGCGCGCGGGATGCGGCTTCGTCCATTTTCCGCACGAGATCGTCACGTTGGCATGCGAATGACCGGCTTGATCGCCCGTCCCGTCTCCGACTCCTCGATCGCCATGTTGGTCTGGTCGAATGAATAGAACTTGACCAGCCGGTCGAACGGAAAACGGCCCTGCAGATAAAGATCGATGAGCTGCGGAATGAAGACGTCCGGCGTCGCGTCGCCCTCGATGATGCCGCGCAGCGACTGGCCGCCGCCCATCATCCGCTGGGTGTCGAGCGCCACTTCAGTGCCATCTGGCGCCGCACCCACCATGCCGCAGATTCCACGCGGAGCGAGGCTGTCGACCCCGCAGCGGATCACCGCCGGCAGCCCGGTTGTCTCAAAAGCAAAGTTCACGCCATGCCCCGTTATGTATTTGATCGCGTCGACTGCCTTCTCGTTCCTTGCATTGATGGCATGAGTGGCACCCAGCTCGCGCGCCATTGCAAGTCGTTCCTCAAACAGGTCGATGGCAATGATGGTCGTCGCACCGACCAGACGAGCGGCCATCACCGCACTCAGGCCCACCGAGCCGGTGCCAAATATGGCCAGCGCGTGACCTGGCCCCACCTTGAATGAATTGATGATCGCGCCCGCACCGGTTTGAATCCCACAGGCCAGCGGCCCCAGCAGTTCGAGCGGCGCGTCGTGACGCACTTTTACCACGTTGCGCTCATGGCAAAGTGAAAAAGTGGCGAAGGAGGACTGGCCAAAGAAATTGCCGTGAATGTACTCGCCATCCTTGGAAAGCGGGCTTGTCCCGTCCGCCCGTCGGCCGGCAAAATTATATTCAAAGTTATGATAGCAGTATTGCGGTTGATGGTTGTTGCAGCTGTCGCAATGCCCACAGGAATCGAAACTCATGACAACGTGGTCACCTGGCGCGACCTTGGTCACCGCGGCACCGATTGTCTGCACGATACCTGCCCCTTCATGCCCGAGCACGATCGGCTGCGGCACCGCATAAGTTTGATCGCGCATGGCAATATCGGTGTGGCAGATGCCCGTCGCCACGATACGAACCAAGATCTCGTCAGGCCGCGGATCTTCAAGTTGCAATGTCTCAATGGATAGCGGCGACGATTTTGCCCGCGCAACCGCGGCGGTAATTTTCACATTTTTCTCCCGTAGAGACGCGGACGGATACGGCTGGGAACATTCTGCTGTCGGTCCGGCCGGTCAAGGCCTACTTGTGCAATTTGTACGGCCTTCTTCCGCCCTTCGACGGAACTTCGCATGTCCTCCTGTGTGGCTTCGGGGCGGTCCCAAACGACCGCCAGTTTAGTTTCTGAGATCACCTGATCCAGGCCCGGCCTGGCACAAACTGCCCACGGTCTACGCCAACCGCATCTACGTCACCGGCGGCGGCCTGATCTCCTATGGGGCTGATCTTGTCGGCCAGTACCGCCACGCCTCAGCTTACGTCGATCGCATCCTCAAGGGCGCGAAGCCAGCCGACCTTCCGGTGCAGGCGTCGACTAGGTACGAGATGCTGATTAATCTCAAGACCGCGGGGGCGCTCGGCGTCACTGTACCGCCATCCGTGCTCGCGCGCGCCGACGAGGAGATCGAGTAGACGTCGAGGTGAGTTGGCCGCGATGTCCGGAATTGGCCGATGCTGTTGATAAAGTCGGCGACGAGACGGGCAGTGCTCTTAATTTGCGCTTTTGCGGTCGTTTTGCTCGCCACTCCCGTTGGGGAGCGACGACATCGCTTACTCGACTGACGCTTGGCGGCACCAACGCTCACGCAAGGTGGA
>JBGPOB010000294.1:0-4718 GCA_041487815.1 Xanthobacteraceae bacterium
AGCGGCAGGGTGGGCGTCGACAACGTGATGTCGCCGCCGAACAGGCCGACAACGATGAGCCTGCCGCCCTTGGTAAGACAATCGACCCCGAGCCTGACGGTCGCCGACGAGCCGACGAGATCGATCACCGACCACGCTCCGCCGCCGGCAAGCTTTGCGATCTCTTTGGCGGCGTCGGGCGCAGCGCCATCGACCGCCGCCTTCGCTCCCGCAGCCAGCGCGGCATTGCGTTTGACTGGGTCGATATCGACGACAATCGCGCCGGGGCTGCCCATCGCCTCGGCCAGCGCGAGGCACATCAGGCCGAGCCCGCCGGCGCCGATGATTACCACCGGCTCGCGCTGCAACGTCGCGCCGAGTTTCTTCAATGCGCCGTAAGTGGTGACACCCGAGCACGCGAGCGGCGCCGCCCGCTCCGGCGGCAGATTGCCGATGTTGAGCAGATAGCGCGGGTGCGGCACGATGACATGATCGCTGTAGCCGCCATTGGCGAACACGCCCAGGAATTTTGGCGCGAGGCACAATTGTTCCTCGCCCGCCCTACAGACGCCGCATTTGCCGCAGCCGATCCACGGAAATACCAGCCGCCGGTCGCCCGGCTTCACGTCAACCGCCTGCGGGCCAGCGGCGACAACTTCGCCGACGATTTCGTGGCCCATGGTGAGCGGAAGCTTGATGCCGCGATCGAGCAATTGAATTCGCTTGCCGCCGCCCATGTCGTAGTAACCGTCCCAGATGTGCAGGTCGCTGTGGCAGATGCCGGCCGCCAGTACCCGCAGCAGAACTTCGGAACCCAGCGGCTTGGGCGTCGGACGCTCCGTACGTTGCAGCGGCGCGCCACACTGGCAGACATCGAAACTGATCATGGTAATCCGGCTCCAGCGAATGAACGTTGCCGCGCAGCATAGCGAAGTTCCGACGTAAGTTTCACCATCAATGCGACGCGCCCTCGTCCACTGCACTTCGGCGCCATCGGCCGCGGTGCTGCGGTCACGCGAACGATCGAGCGCCGCCATGACGCGGCGCTTGGCGAAATCGAACGCCGCCGACTGGCGGTTGCGCGGGCGCGGGAGGTCGGTTGCGATTTCCTCCTGCGCCCGACCGGGCCATGGGCGCATGACTACCACACGGTCGGCCAGCACGATCGCCGCGTCGATGTCGTGGGTCACGACGACCAGGCTCGGTTTGCCGTCGGCCCACGGGTCAAGCAGGTGATCCTGCAGGTCAATGCGTGTGAATGCATCGAGCGCCGAGAACGGTTCGTCGAGCAGCAGCACTTCCGGGCGCATGACCAGCGCACGCGCGAGCGCGACCTGCTGCGCCTGGCCGCCGGCCCGACCGCAGGAACTGGAGCCCGCGCCTTAGCTGCATTTTTTTGCGCGCTCGCAAGCTGCTCGCTTAAATCGACGCTAAGTTTATTCTATAAGATCGCCCATATTGCCGGTTAAATAGAAAATTGTATCATAAAGATGGCAAATTCATAATAGCCTTCCAAACACCGTGGCGACAAAGCAGCTTCTTGCTCCCACTTCCTTGATTACACAGGCTTGATCACGCAGCGCGCGCTACGCGTGCAGCCTGCCCGTCCAACGATCAATCCAAGCCGGGCGCCGTCGCGACTTGGCATGGATGACACGACTTCGGGGCTCGGCTATCCCAGCGTAGCCATGCTGAACCCGCTCGACCACGTTACCACTAATCACGCCGACCTTGTCGGTGCGGACGAACTCGCGGCCGAACTCACGCATCTCGCCAAGACCCAGGCGGGCAACGAACGCGAATTGCGCATCGCCATTGCCCAACGCCTCAAGCATGCGCTGAGCGAAGGATACCGGGCAACCGAGGCCCTGCTGCTGAAGGATCGCCAGGGCCGTACCTGCGCCGAGCGGCTGTGCTTCATGCAGGATGAGATCATACGCCTGCTCTACAATGTCGCGGCGAAGTATCTCTACGCCTCCGACAATCCCTCCGAAGCGGAGCGCATGGCGGTCGTCGCGACCGGCGGATACGGCCGCGGACTCATGGCGCCGGGATCGGATATCGACCTGTTATTTCTGCTGCCGTACAAGCAGACGGCGTGGGGCGAATCCGTCGCCGAAATGATCCTGTACTGCCTATGGGACATGGGGCTCAAGGTCGGCCACGCCACGCGATCCGTCGACGAGTGCATCCGTCAAGCCAAGGCGGACATGACGATCCGCACCGCGATTCTCGAAGCGCGGTTCTTGCTCGGCGACCGGGCCTTGTTCGACGATCTCGTCAAGCGTTTCGACCGCGACGTTACGCAAGGTACGGCGCGGGAATTCGTCACCGCCAAGCTCGGTGAAAGAGATGAACGCCACCGGCGCGCCGGCCAGTCGCGCTATCTGGTCGAGCCGAACGTCAAGGATGGCAAAGGCGGACTGCGCGATCTGCATACCCTGTTCTGGATCGGCAAATACGTTTACCGCGTGCGCCGGCCGGAGGAGTTGGTCGACCGCAACGTATTCGACCGCGCCGAATTCCAATTATTCCGGCGCTGCGAAAACTTCCTTTGGGCGGTGCGCTGTCACATGCACTTTCTGGCCGGCCGCGCCGAGGAGCGCCTGTCATTCGACATCCAACGCGATATCGCCGTCCGGCTTGGCTATACCGCGCATCCCGGGCTTAAGGATGTCGAGCGCTTCATGAAGCACTACTTCCTGATCGCAAAGGACGTCGGAGACTTGACGGCGATCCTGTGCGCCGCGCTCGAGAGCCGACAGGCGATCGGCGCTCCTATGCTCAACCGCTGGGTCGCTCGGCTGCGCCCCGGTCGACGTCATGCCGCCATCGCGGGAACGCAATTCGTTATCGACAACAATCGCATCAACATCGCGACCGACGACGCGTTCGAACGCGATCCCATCGACCTTATTCGGATCTTTCATGTCGCGCTCAAGCGCAAGCTCGCCTTTCACCCCGACGCCATGCGGACTGCGACGCGGTCGCTCACCCTGATCGACAGATCAGTCCGTGACGACGAGGAAGCCAACCATCTGTTCATCGAGATCCTTACCGCCACGGACGATGCCGAAATCGTGCTGCGGCGGATGAATGAGGTTGGGGTGCTGGGCAAATTCATACCGGACTTCGGGCGCGTGGTCTCGATGATGCAGTTCAATATGTATCATCACTACACCGTCGACGAGCACCTTTTGCGTTGTATCGGCGTCCTGGCCGAGATCGGGAACGGCAACAATGCGGAATACGCGCTGGCGAATGAACTCATTCGCACAATCCATGCTCGTCACCGCGTCCTGCTCTGCGTTGCGCTGTTTCTGCACGATATCGCCAAGGGACGCGTCGAGGATCATTCGATTGCCGGCGCGCGCATCGCCCGTCGGCTGGGTCGGCGTTTCGGATTTTCGGCGGCGGAAACCGAGACCGTTGCGTGGCTGATCGAAAACCATCTGGTCATGTCCAGCGTCGCGCAATCGCGTGATCTGACCGACCGCAAGACCATCGAGAACTTCTCCGCTGTCGTGCAGTCGCTTGAGCGCATGAAGTTGCTCACGATTCTGACGACCGCCGACATTCGTGCGGTCGGGCCTGGGGTATGGAACGGTTGGAAGGCGCAGCTCCTGCGCGCGCTCTATTACGAAACCGAACCGGTCCTGACCGGAGGATTCTCCGAGGTCAACCGTGCGCAGCGCGTGGCCATCGCGCAGGCCGAGTTCCGCGCGGAAATGAAGGATTGGAGCCCCGCGGACCTCGACCGTTACGTTGCCCGGCACTATCCGGCCTATTGGCTCAAGGTCGATCTGGCCGCGAAGATCGCCCATGCCCGCTTCGTGCGATCGACAGAACAAGCCGGCAAATCGCTTGCGACGTCGGTCGGCTTTGATGCGGCGCGCGGCGTCACCGTGCTGACGGTGCTCACGCCTGATCATCCGTGGTTGCTGTCGGTCCTCGCCGGCGCCTGCGCCATGACTGGCGCCAACATTGTGGACGCGCAGATTTATACGACAACCGACGGATTGGCGCTTGATACGATTTCAGTGTCACGGGAATTCGACCACGACGAGGACGAGAGCCGGCGCGCGATCCGCATTGCGGAAGCCATCGAAAAGGCTTTGATCGGCGATCTCAAACTGCCGGAAGTGGTCGCCAAACGCGCCGCCGCCAAGGGCCGCATCAAGGCGTTCACGATCGAGCCGGAGGTGACGATCCACAATCAATGGTCAAACATTTATACCTTCATCGAGGTCAATGGACTCGACCGCTCCGGCCTGCTTTACGAACTGACGACGACCATGTCGAAGCTTAATCTCAACATTGCGTCCGCGCATGTTGCAACGTTCGGCGAACGCGTCGTTGACGTCTTCTACGTTACGGACCTGCTTGGCGCCAAAATTTCTTCGCCTACCCGGCAGGCGGCAATAAGGCGCGCGCTCTTGCAGCTATTCGCTCAAGCCGATGAGCAACCGGCGCGGGCGGCGAGCTGACGTGGCGGCCAGTCTATGTGACAGGCAAAGCAAATTATTGCTTGGCCTTCGCCTTTGTCTTGGTGGCCTTCGCGGCCTTGTCCTCTTCCTGCTTTTTGTAGAGCATGTAGTACATCACTGCCGAAGGCATCACCAACGCCAATCCGTCCATCACCAGCTTCTTGCCATTGGCATTGAGATCTTCGGGCTCGGCTTGCTTTTTTGCGCCGGCGGCAGCCGCCGCTTGCGCGACCGCGGCTGAAAGAACGACGG
>JBGPOB010000295.1:0-4697 GCA_041487815.1 Xanthobacteraceae bacterium
CCCTCCCCCTCCAGGGGAGGGTGTTCGAGTTCGCGGCGGCGCCAGCGTAAATTCTCGATCAGGTTTTCAAACAGCCAAGCTCCGCCGACTTCCGTTTTTTGGCCACCTCCCGCCCTACCCGCGCGACTATGTGCAAAAATCAGATTGATGCTGATCTACAAAATTCTTCGTACGGCGGAATGGCGGACGGCCGAGCGCGACCGCATCTTTCGCGGCTCGCCTGACGACCGCCGCGACGGCTTCATCCATTGCTCGCTGGCCGAGCAGGCGCCCGCAACTTACGAAAAATATTTCGCCGGCGACGCCGATCTGGTGCTGGCGGCCATCGACGCCGACGCGCTCGGCACCACGCTCAAGTGGGAGACTTCACGCGGCGGCGCGCTGTTCCCGCACATCTACGGCGACTTGCCGCTGTCCGCGGTGCGCTGGTCGCGCCCGCTCGCCTCGATCGACGACTTGAGGCAGCTCGGGCAATAGCAGCCCCGCTTTGCATCGGTGACGTCGAGCGGCGGAAATTCGTCGCACCAGCAATTCCCCGGCGTGCAGGTCATCGGTGCGTTGCAGCGGCTGCAGCGGATGTTCATCGGTCAGCTCTAATGTTTGTCGTTTGCGGTTGGCGCGGACGGCGGCGCTGCGGTTCGCGGTGGCGCCGCCGGCGACGCACGGAACACCGGCTTCCAAAAGCCCGCGCTCCAGCCGGCCACCAGCCAATAGGCGAAGCCGGCGCCAAGACCCATGATCAGGATCACCTTCGGGTCGGCGAAAAATTTCTCGCCGCCGCGCGGATGATCGGTCAGCGACCAGCCGACCCAGGCCGACAGCACGCCATTGGCGACATGAAAGATCCACGAGCGGATGGCGAAGAATTCCGACACCAGAATGCCGACGGCGCCGGGAGAGAGCATCACCAGCGCCGAGCCCGACAGCACCAGCACGACCCAGGGCGCGAAGAAGAACAGCGCCACGACGTGTTCTCCCGCATCCGGATTGGCGTTGACGTAGGCGACGAACGCGCTCCACTCCGCCAGCATCACCACCAGCATGCCGACGCTGGCGGCAAAGCAGATGCCGAGCGGCACCAACAGAAAGCGCAGAATAAAGCGGCCGAGGATCATGAATAATTCCGCATTGGCGACCGAATTCGGAAAACCAGGCTATATCAAGCTACCAGCATAGGAATCGCGCTAGGCCAAGCACGCCCCACAGGATCGGCCCCAGATTTCACCAAGCCGCTCCCGAAGTATCAAAAGGCCTTCCGAAGACCGGCCTGACGCAGAATACCATTAGCGGTGTGGCGGCTTGCAATGCCGATCGGCACTGGAAAATTCCGTCCGGTAACCGGGCTGTACCAGATTTCGTGACTGCCTTTACCCTGGCGCACGAGCGCGCAACTCGACGCGCGCAGCAATTCACGCAGCGCGCGATCGAATTGCGGCGCCATTCAGGCAGTCGCAGGTTCGGCTTCGCGCAATGCAGTGATTTGCAGGAAGACCGAAGCGGGGGCGACGCCCGGATGATTGTCCGGCAATACGTCGAGCGTCATGGCGGTCAACTTCGACAAAAGTTCGTCGAGCGTCGCGGCATCGGCGGCGGCCGGGATGTCGTCGCAATGGCCGCTCCAGACGCCGGCGTCGGCGTCCCATGCTGCTGCGATGGTAAAGATGACAGGTTTGGCCATGTCGATTTGGTTCTGAATTTGTACCTGTCAATTCTATCATATGATCGCGACCGACAACACCGTCTTCAAAGAGGTCGCTGCCACAAGGCTAAACGGCAGCCGCGGCAATCGCAAAGTGAAGCGGCTGGGATCATGACGATTCTGCCTCCACCGTCATGCTAAGGAGGAAACCGAAGTTTTAGCGAACGCGGCGTATCGATGAATAGGGCGGCACGCATTGGCCGCCTTACCGGAAAATGAAGTCGAGGCCCGCGGCCACGCCCGGATCCGCCGCCGCATTGTCGCGCTGCATGTCCCTGATCATCTGTTCGGTGCTTTGCCCGCGATCGCGGCCGTCGCTGTAGACCGGCGTGCGCCCGCCGCTGCGGAAAGCCTCATAAGCCTCCGGCGTTCCCACATAGGCGCACACGCAGCCGGCGGGATCGGCATAGACAAAGTAGGTTTTGCCGTCGCGCTTGCGCACGACCATTTTATCCGCCGGCAGCGCCTTCAGCTCGGCGAGCTTGGCGGGCGTGTCGGCGAATTTCACCGCAAAGCCGGAAGCGGTGAACATGTTGTTGGGCATCGCGCGATGCTGCTGCGCGCCCACGGGCACGATGAGTGGCGCGACCAGGATCGGCAACAGCGCAAGCGTGTAGACGGTGGAATAGCGCCCCGACATCGACGTCGCCCCCGTGGCTCGAAGGTGGAAACCGCCTCCGCGCGCAATGTAGCATGCTACCACGGCGGGCCGCAGCCACCCCGTGCCACAGGGGTCCCTTGGGTTACATTCACGCCGTCATCGCCATGGCGCGCAGCGCCAGCCGCTCGCGCGCGGAAAGTTTCTCGCTGGCGCTCTTGAGCTGGCCGCAGGCGGCCAGAATGTCGCGTCCGCGCGGCGTGCGCACCGGCGAGGAGTAGCCGGCGTTGAACACGATCTCGGAAAATTTCTCGATCCTGTCCCAGTCGGAGCATTCGTACTTCGTGCCCGGCCAGGGATTGAACGGGATGAGATTGATCTTGGCCGGCATGCCGGCGACGAGCTTGACCAGCGCGCGCGCATCGGCGAGCGAATCGTTGACGCCCTTGAGCATGACGTATTCGAAGGTGATGCGCTTGGCGTTGGTCAGCCCGGGATAGTTGCGGCAGGCATCCATCAATTCGCGAATAGGATATTTGCGGTTGAGCGGGACGAGTTCGTCGCGCAGCTCGTCGCGCACGGCGTGCAGCGAGACGGCGAGCATGACGCCGATTTCTTCGCCCGCGCGCTTGATCATCGGCACCACGCCGGAAGTCGAGAGCGTGATCTTGCGCTTGGAGATGCCGATGCCGTCGCCGTCGGCAACGATCAGCAGCGCGTCGCGCACCGCCTCGAAATTATAGAGCGGCTCGCCCATGCCCATCAAAACGACGTTGGTGATGAGGCGCCCGCCATCGCTCGCAACAATGCCGTCGGCCAGTGGCGTGCCCTCGGCCGGCGGCGTAGCGCCGGCGGGCTCGGGCGCGTCCGAACCCGCGCTTGCGCCGCGCACGTCGGGCAAGCCCGGCTTGCGTTCCCATTCGCCGAGCCGGTCGCGCGCGACCAGGATTTGTCCGACGATTTCGCCGGCGGTGAGGTTGCGCACCAGGCGCTGCGTGCCGGTGTGACAGAACGAACAGGTCAGCGTGCAGCCGACCTGGCTCGAGATGCAGAGCGTGCCGCGGTCGGTCTCGGGGATATAGACGCACTCGACCTCGTGCGGCCGCTCGCCGGGTGTCTCGCCCGGCAGGCGAAGGAGCCACTTGCGCGTGCCGTCGACCGAGACCTGCTCGGCGACGACCTCGGGCCGCGCCAGCGTGAAGCGCTCGCCGAGTTTTGCGCGCAATTCCTTCGACACGCTGGTCATGGCGTCGAACGAGAGCACGCCGCGGAAATAGATCCAGTGCCAAAGCTGCTGCACGCGCATTTTCTGCTGCGCCGGCGGCACGCCGAGCACGGCCAAAGCGTCGGCCAATTGCGCGCGCGTAAGCCCGGCGAGCGAGGGCTTTTCGGGCGCAACATAGCGCTCGAGCGGGACCTTCTCGATCGGGGCGGTTTCGGACGGGGCGGCGGTGTTCATCGCCCTTTAGATAAGCCGGCGCGGGGTCGGGCACAAATGGCGAGGCTGGCTTCTCCCTCTCCCCGGCACGCGGGGAGAGGGTCGGTATGAGGGGCCAGAACCCCAAGCCTGTCATTGCGAGGCGCCGGAACGGCGACGAAGCAATCTCGATCAGGCGAGCGCTTGCCGCACGAGTTTGCTTCGCTTCGCTCGCAATGACAGCGCCCCTCACCCCGCGCGCTGACGCGCGCGACCCTCTCCCTCAAGAGCCTGCGCCCGGGCGCGCGCAAGCGCGGCCCGGGTGGGAGAGGGTTCACCGTTCGCGGGGAGATAGCATCGCGACACGAGAGAGCTATCGGCACTCCTGCCCGACGCGGTCGAGCGCTTGGGCGAGACCCTTGAGCGAGTAGGTATCGACGGTCTTGGTGCCCTTCGCCGACTCGCCTCTCACCACGGCGTCGGCGCTCTTGCGCAGCGCTTCGACGAGGCGTGCCTCGTCGGCGGCGTTCTTGACCCAGGCGCCGTCGTTCTGGATGTACATGGCGTAGGGCGCGCCGGCGACTTCGAGCGCGGCTTCCGAATTCGCCTTCAGCGGATAGCCGACGATAACCGAGACCTCGTCCTTCACCTTTTCCGCCGGCCGCGTCGAGACGAACATGTAGCTCGGGTCGCGCGGCCGGTTGGGCGGATTGGTCGTGGCCTTGGCGGGCTTGGCCAGCGCAAAGCAAACCTTGCGGCCGCCGGGGTTGGCGGAATAGGCGCCCCAGTCGCCGTACTGGCCAAGCAGCGTCGGCTGCCCGGCCTGCTGCGCCGGCGCCGGAACCGCCGTCGCGACCAGCGCTGCCACCGGCAATGCGCACACCAGGCGGCGGCAGGCCGCTGAACCTGTCGCCGGATATGTCATGATTGCAGAAGTCATCGGGCCTCGTTGTGCATCGCTCGCGTGGTTAAGCCGCTTCCCG
>JBGPOB010000296.1:0-4651 GCA_041487815.1 Xanthobacteraceae bacterium
AACGTCAGATAGAAGTTGATCAACCGCCCGCCGGCCTTGGCCAGCAGGCGCGACAATTGTTCGGAACGATCCTCGGGCCGTGCCACCATGCCCCTGACCGCATCGCGCGAATACCGCCCTTGCGTGATGTAGATGGGCATTGTTCGTCTCCAATCGTCATCGCCGAAGTGAAACCACCGAACCCCGGCCTGCGGGATACCGCGCCGCCGCCAGGCCCCCCCTGCCCACGCCCGGCCGGAGGAGAGAGAGCATGCGGGTAAATTGTGACGTCAGGCGGGCTGCGAGGGTTGATTGCTTCGCAAGTCCAATTAAGTTGTTGCCCAAGCGGAGGATTGTGACATGCGTTTTATTTTTGGAGTGGCGGTCGGAATGGCGATCACCATCGGTGGCGCCTATTTTCATGATCAATCGTTTGCCTCCGAGGTCAATCAGCGGCTGGTGAACTGGTCGGTCGCCGGCGAACTCGCCCGCAATGGCGTCGCTTTTGCGCGCAATGAAATTGACCGATTGATGACCAGGTGAGCGGAACCGGGAGAAGCGCCCATGCGCGGGCCTTTGCCGATACCCCTGCCCCCTGCTTCATGATATCTGCTCCGTTGCAATAGCGGAGAGCAGACAACGTGCGCGCGGCCTACTACGAATCCAATGGCAAGGCAGCCGACGTGCTGCGCGTCGGCGAAGTGCCGACGCCCGTACCGGGCCCCGGCGAGGTCCGCGTCAGGCTGAAAACCTCCGGCGTGAACCCCTCGGACGTCAAAAGCCGCGCCGGACTGACCCGCAAAATTGCTTTCGCGCGCGTGATCCCGCACAGCGACGGCGCCGGCGAAATCGACATGACCGGCGACGGCGTTTCGGCGGAGCGGATCGGCGAGCGGGTCTGGACCTGGAACGCGCAGTGGCGGCGCGCGAATGGTACCGCCGCCGAATACGTCGTGCTGCCGCAGCGCCAAGCCGTCGCGCTATCGGCAAATGTAAGCTTCGAAATTGGCGCCTGGCTTGGGATTCCCGCGCTGACCGCGTGGTACGCGATCGCGCTGGCCGGCGTCACCGAAGGCTCGAACATCTTCATCCCCGGCGGCGCCGGCGCGGTGGGTTTCTATGCCATTCAGTTCGCCAAGGCCCGCGGCGCACGCGTGCTCGCGAGCGTCAGTTCCGCCGCCAAGGGCGAAGTCGCGCGCCGTGCCGGCGCCGATGAGATCATCGACTACAAGCGCGAGGACGTGGCCGCACGCGTCGGCGCACTGACGGACGGCAAGGGCGCCGATGCCATCGTCGAAGTCGACCTCGGTGCGGGCGCGCGCTTGTGGCCGTCGATCCTGCGGTCTCACGGCAAGGTTGTTGTCTATGGCACCAGCGCGCCCGAGCACACGATTCCAGCCGCGTTCTGCCTCACCAACAATATCGACGTCCGGTTCATTCTCGTCTACGAGATGCCGACGGCGGACATCGAGCGCGCGACAGCGGACATATCGCGGATGCTGGCCGCAGGACGGCTAATCCACAACATCGCGCTGACGCTGCCGCTCGACCAGATCGTGGCCGCGCACGAGGCAGTTGAAAAAGGCTCGGCGCCCGGCAAAGTCGTCGTGGCGATCGCTTAGCGACATAAACCGGGCGCACGGTTGACGGCACAAGACGCACAACGATAGTTTTCCGCTTTTCAGGGGGCATTCATGAAAATGGCCATTCCGCAATTGGCGGGCGCTGTGCTGGCAATCGGAGCCATGCAATCTGCTCACGCCCAGGCGCCCGTCTCCCCCGCTCCCAATCCCGATGCACCGGTCTATGCCGTCAGCTATATCGACGTGCTGGCGCGTCAGAAGTCCTTGGGCATGACCGTTCTCAAGCAGTTCCGCAGCGCCTGCGCGGGCGAAGCCGGCAACCTGCGCTGTGAGGCGATTCAGCGCATGGAGCAGCAGAACGAATTTGCAATTCTGGAAGTCTGGAAGGACCAGAAGGCTTACGAGACCCATGCCGCGGGTGCGGGCGCGCAACTGCGCGACAAGCTCAAGCCCATATTGGCGAGCCCCTATGACGAACGCGTCCACACGGCATTGTCAGTACTGCCGCCACAGCCAATGCCCAGCGGCCGCATCGTTTATGCGATTACCCATGTCGACGTCATACCGCCGAAGGTTGCGGATACAATTCCCTTGCTGACGCAGATGGCCGAAACCGCACGCAAGGAGCAGGGCAATGGCCGCCTCGAAGTGCTACAGCAACCCGCGCCGCGCGCGAACCATTTCACCGTGATCGAAATCTGGTCCAACAAACGCATGCTCGAGAACCACCAGGCACAGGCCTACAGCGTTCAGTACCGCGAAAATTTGCAGCCGATGATCGGCGCGCTTTACGACGAGCGCATTTACAAAATCCTCGACTGATTTCTGCGGCGATCGGCTTCGCAACCGTCAAAATTTTTCAACCCACGGCCGCACCTCGATTTCCCAGGTCCACGCACTGGGCGGCTGCCGAATGAGGTGCAGATAGGTTTCGGCGATGTCGGCCGGATCGAGCATGCTGGCTGGCCGATCGGCCGGCTCCGCGCGTTGCGCGCTCTTGATGCCGCCGTCGATGACGACATGGGCGACATGAATGCCCCGCGGCGACAATTCCCGCGCCAGGCTTTGCGCAAGCCCGCGCAGCGCGAATTTGCCCATCGCGAAGGGCGCGGATTGCGGGTAACCCTTCACGCTTGCCGAAGCGCCGGTGAACAGGATCGCGCCGCGGCCCTTCGCCAGCATGCGCCGCGCCGCCTGCTGCGCCACCAGAAAGCCGCCAAACGCCGATATCGCCAGGGTCTTCGCCACGCCGTCGGGATCAAGATCGATCAACGGACCGCGCACCCGGTAGCTCGCGTTGTAGATGACGATCTCCGGCGCGCCGAAGCCGCGATCGAGGTCCGCGAACAGCTTTTCGACGTCACCGCGGTCGCTGGCGTCGCAGGCATACGCCTGCGCACCCGTCTCGCTCGTGAGAGTGTCGAGATCGGCCGTGGTGCGCGCCGCCAGCGCGATTTTTACGCCGTCGCGCGCGAGCGCGCGCGCCAGCGCCGCGCTCAGGCCGGATCCGGCGCCAACGATCAACGCGGTTTTCAATTTATCATGGGGCATGGACCTATCCTCGAAAACTTGCGACGATGCGTGCAAAGCATTGAGCGCTTGAAAACTAATAGCGCTTGTCCGTGTGTACAGGGAGTGAATTTTCCGGGAGCGAGGCTGAATGGATCTTGCGCCACCACCGAGCTACGATCACGCTTTTAGGGGCGAGATGATGGAAATGCGCGGGACGCTCGCCGAGGTCGAGCATTTTTGCCATACCATGCACGGCATCGTGTCGGCCTATCGCGCGCTTGGCTGCGCCAAGGTGTTTTCCAATCATTGCTTCATCATGATCCCGAAAGTCGGCGGCAAGATCACCGCGCGGTTTCAGGCCGCCATCCGCCAGCACGAACAGGCGCATTGCAACGGCTGGGGCGGCTCCCATCCGCGGCATTAGCGCATGATCCCGAAAAAAGCTTGCCCCCGGACTTGTTCCGGGGGTTGCAGACTTTCCCGCCTGCGCGAAGCCGGTTCAATAGTTCGCCGGCAGTAAGATGCGGCGGCGGGCGAAGGCCGGTCGGAAAACATCATGCGCAAAAGCAAAGGCCCGGCGACGGCGCGCCAGTCTAGTCGATCACCGCAACCGCGTTGATCTCGACCAGACAGCGCGGGTCGGTCGCAAGCCGCACCACCTGCACCGTCGTCGTCGCCGGCTTGGCGTCGCGAAAATACTCGCCCCATGCGCGGTTGAGCGCGTCTTGATCGGTGAGGTCGGTGACAAAGCGGTCGGCGGTGACGACATCGTTGAACGTCGCGCCCACGGCTTGCAGCCCGCGCTTGAGGTTTTCCAGCGCCGCCCGCGCCTGCCCCGCCATGTCGCGCGGCATGGCGTCGAATTCTTCCGGACGATGCGGATGATGATGATAGACCGGCGCCGCGGTCACGCCCGCGAGATAGACCGTGGTGCCGCCGCGCACCTTGATCGCCGGCGCATAGGGCATCCATAGGTCGGGCGCGTCGGGCCAGTGGATGTGTTCGATGGATTTGGGCATGGGCGGCTCCAGGGCTGTCCGGGCAGTGTAGCGAAGCGGCGGGCGCTTCGCTGGCTCCTATGCCCCTTTCGTCACCCGGAACAGAAAGCGCGTCAGCGCAAAGAAGTAGCGGCCTTGCGCGCTGAGCGCCCGCAGGTCCGCGGCCCAGCCATCGATCTCGCCGCCGTCAACGCCCTTCTGCTTGCGCACAAAATTCGCCATCAACTCCATGATGCCTTCGCTATAGGTGTCGGCGCCGAGGCGGGTATTGATGATCGGGTGGCCGCGCACCTCGTCGATCGTCAAGCCTGCCGCCTTGAGCCTCGGCGCAAGCGTTCGTGGCAGCCGCGGGTCGGCACAGTGCGCCTCCCAGGCGTGCAACATCCTCGCCATGCGCGCGCGGTCGGAGGAATGCCAGACGACGCCGTCCCAATCAGTCGCGACCACCAGCCCGCGACCGCCGGGTTTGAGAACCCGGTGCAGCTCACGCAGCGCGCGGTCGCAGTCGGAGACATACTCGAACACCTGCGCACTCACGGCGATGTCGAATGATGCGTCCGGCAGATCGAGCGCCATGGC
>JBGPOB010000297.1:0-4631 GCA_041487815.1 Xanthobacteraceae bacterium
AGGAGCGTCGCGAAGCGACGCGTCTCGAAGGATGGGGCGGCCCCATGCTTCGAGACGCCCGCCTTCGCTGCGCTTCGGCGGGCTCCTCAGCATGAGGCCGATTGAGACTCGCGCAACTCTCTCCACGTCATGGCCGGGCTTGACCCGGCCATCCACGTCTTTCTTGATACGAGTCCGCAAAGACGTGGATGCCCGCGACAAGCGCGGGCATGACGGCTGAGTTTGTAGGGTGGGCTGTGCGTAGCGAAGCCTACCATTTCTTGTGTACAAGTTCCGCGTGAGCACGGCGCTTCGCGCCTTTGCCCACCCTACGCTCGCTGAGTTGTGATTGGTTGAGCGAAGCGATAGCCATCGTTCCGACGAGGATGTGAAGCAGAGAACTGAATCAGTCGCCGGCGTCGACAAGACCG
Source organism: Xanthobacteraceae bacterium (assembly GCA_041487815.1). GTDB lineage: Bacteria > Pseudomonadota > Alphaproteobacteria > Rhizobiales > Xanthobacteraceae > CANJBX01. The sequence goes on from JBGPOB010000297.1 coordinate 411, forward strand.
GTCAATCGACAAAGCCACGGCGACTACTTGATTTCAGGGTCATTTGTCGAGTTTGATCAACACCGCAGGCGACCGCTAGCATGCCAGATGACCCAAAACCACCTGAAGAAGGTGAGCGAATAAGCCCGCATTGGACGTTCGCGTATGTGGACCTCACGCCTATACCGGCTGGAGCCAAAATTGCACCAGCTAAGATAGGCACTCAGGCCGCGCGGGAATTTGCCGCCCTGCAACTGGTGCTCAACGACCTGGTATTCGCCCGCGATGCCTTTATTGAGGCCGACAAGATCGGCGTGCCGGACGCAAACAATACTGTTTCCAAGGCCCTGATTTTTTCTGCACTTGTGGCCTATGCCCGGCCCTTCAAGACCGGCGTACGTGAATTAAAATTGGACGCCAGCGTGTTTACTGGCAGCGGGCATCCATTCAACCTTGAACTCCACGACTTCCTCGTCGCCGTCAGAGACAAACATGTTGCTCATTCGGTCAATGAGTTCGAAATGTCCGAAGCCGTCGGAATCATGGTCGGCCCCGAGCAGGAACCATGGCGCGCTCAGGGCATCGGGTTCACTGCGACGATTGCGATTGGCCTGAATCGTAAGATTCTACGAGCACCAATCGCGCAGACTGAAAGCATGATCGCTGCCCTTAATTCATTCAGCGATCAAAAACGGATACAGCTCTTCGGGGATTTCCAAGCCAAATACGCCGAAGACGGAAAATGGGAAATGGCCCCTGCGTTCAAGTTTCCCATGCGTGGCAATGCCGCCAAACGACGGGATTAGCGAGCGTAGCCCGGATGAGCGTAGCGACATCCGGGGCCATCGTTGCCACTGATCCCGGATGTCGCTGCGCTCATCCGGGCTACACGCGCGCGGCGCAGTCGGCGATCACCAGCCGGATGGCGTCTTCGGCCATCGCCAATGCCTCGCGCTCGTCCTTGCCGTAGGTCACGATCTCGGGAAATGCCGGCACGCGCACGGTGAAGCCGCCCTCGTCCTCGGGTTCGAGCACCACGGCAAAGGTTCGGCTTTGGTCCACGGCCATTCTCCAGTGATCGCGGCCAATATAGCCCGGGCGGCCGTCACCGCAATCTAGGATCATATTCCTGCCATATTTCTATGACTATATTCCTCCATCCCGCCCCTCCGAGGGCGTTCTCATGAGGCGTCATGCGAGCGGGGCGGGATGCGGCTCCTCCGCGCGAGGCTCGTAACCTCGCACTGGGGCGGCCCGGGGCTCCGCCTGGGGAACACTACGGTTCCCCCGCCAGGAGCTGGCTGATCGGGGCGCGAATGCCCCGGAAAGCGCGGCCCGGGATCGAAAAATGCCGCAAGCGGAGCGCCGGGAGGCGCGCGCGTCTTCGCCGGACGCGCGCCACGCCTCCCAAGGCGTGGATCAGGTGAGCGCCGCCCGGCGCTCCGCCCCTCGGGCTTGGCCCGAGGGCGAGAATTCCCGCCCCGCCGGGGCGGGAGGCAACAGCCCGGGCGCAAGCGCGCCGCGGCAAGGAGAACCCATGCTCTCAGACCGTCCGTATGCAGATTCAAACCCGATCCGCCTCAGCGTGCAGGCGCCGAAAGTCCGGCGCGGTTTCACCGCCGAGGAATTGCAGCAGATCAGCCGCGAGGTTCGCGCGGAATGTGCCGATGCGGCGCAGCGCGACAACGCGACCGATGCGGCGTCCGCGCAGGAGAAGCGCGAGCCGGCGCTGCCCGCGCAACAGCGTAGTCCGGATGGAGCGAAGCGACATCCGGGACAATCATCGATGCCAATCCCGGATTTCGCTGCGCTCAATCCGGGCTACACGCCTTCGGGCGAGCAGCATCGCGTCGCGCGCGCCCGCTGGCGCCACGCCTGCGACTGGCTTGAACTGTTTCGCATCTGCCGGCAGGTGCGCTGCCGCCACGCCGGGCGCTGCCGTGGCGAGCCGGTGGCCTGCCTCCGCGCGGGCGTCCGCCGCGCGCCGAAGCCGGCCCGCGAGTTCGTCCTCCGCATGATGCAGGCGCAGGATCAGGGCGTTCCCTTCGAAGAGGCGTTCGAGGACTTAGCAGACCATCACGACGGCTATTTCGGCTGGCTCGCCGGCCTCGCTGCTGCCCGGCAACGGAGCGGATGATGGCCGCTGTGCGCGAGGCATACGCGGTTCACCCTCCCCTGGAGGGGGAGGGTCGACGGCTTGAGCGAAGCGAAAGCCGTCGGGGTGGGGTGAACTTCGTGCACAAAATTCACCCCACCCCGCTCGCTTCGCTCGCGACCCTCCCCCTCCAGGGGAGGGTGAACGGAGTTCGCGGTGCGAGGGGTGCCCAAGGGCAGAAAAACAAAAGATGATATCTTTACTAACTTACATTTCGAGCGTAGTTTCCACTCCATGGTGACGCAGCCCTCAGCCCTCGCCGCAAAACTCCCCGGCCGCATCTTCTTTCCCGGCCGGTCGGCCTCGCTGTCGTCGCAGATCATCGCCGACGTGCGCGACGATCTTTTCGCCAAGAAGCTCAAGCCCGGCGACGGCATCGGCACCGAGAACGAGATCGCGCAGCGCTACGGCGTTAGCCGGATCGTGGCGCGCGACGCGCTGCGCACGCTGGAGGCGCTCGGCATCGCCGAGATCAGGATGGGCAAGGGCGGCGGCGCGCGGGTGGCGCACGGCAATCCGCGGCTGTTCGCCGAGGCGCTGGCGGTGCAGCTCGACCTCACCGGCGTCAGCGTCGCCGAGATCATGGACGCGCAGCGCGCCATCGAATGCCTTGCCGCCGAGCTTGCGGCGGAGAACGCCACCGATGCCGACATCGCGCGGCTGCGGGCGCTCGTGGCCGAGGCCGAGGCGGATATCGACGACACCGAGCTCTACACGCAATTGAGCCGCGACTTTCACCTCGCGGTGGCCGAGGCCTCGCACAACCGCGTATTGGTGGTGCAGCTGATCTCGCTGCAGCACGTCTCCTGGCCCAAGCGCAACGTCACGCTGACGCCGGCGGTGGCGCAGCGCATCCTCGACGTCCACAAGGAACTGCTCAAGCTGATCGAAATCCGCGATCCGTCCGGCGCGCGCCGCCTGATGGACGATCACGTCAAGATGATCCGCACCCGGCGGGTGACGGAGCATGCGAAATCCGAGTCGCGACCGTTCGTCCCCGCGAAAGCGGGGACCCAGAGCAATTCCAGTCGGAAGAGCAAGCGGCCCCTGGATTCCCGCTTGCGCGGGAATGAACGGAGACTGCGGATCGACTCGGACGAAACCAACAACTGCTGTTGAACACCAAGGAGGAAACCATGGCCAAGGACAAGTTCATCATCGAGCCGCACTTCCGCCTGCAGGAATGGGTGGCGGAGGAGAAGGGCTATTTTCGCGACGAAGGCCTCGACTACGTGTTCCGCGAAATGGTGCAGAAGACCGACGGCAAGCACCACGACAAGGGCGACCGCGTCGGCGCGATGCAGTCGTTCGAGGCGGGCCGGCCGAGCAACGTCAGCTGCGCCTGCCACTGGACGGTCGGCGTCGCGGCGTCGAAGGGCAAGGGCAAACTCTATGGCGAGGTTTATTCGGTGTCGCCGTGCGGCATTTTCGTGCCGCCGGATTCAGCCGTCCGGAAGCCCGAGGACCTGGCCGGCGTGCCGATCTCGGTCGGCTACCAGTCCGGCAGCCATTACGCCACCATCCAGGCGCTCGAACCCTATATGCCGGCGGACAAGATCAATCTGAACTTTGCCGACGGCATGCTGTTCGCCCGCCTCGACAACCTGCTTGGCGGCAAGGCGCCGGCCTCGACGCTGTTCAGCGGGCCGTACTATATGGCCGAGCAGCTTGGCTATCGCAAGATCCTCGACAACACCTTCATGATCGCCACCATGATCAACGGCGATCCCGACCCGGAGGATTTGCGCAAGTTCTTCCGCGCCTTGAAGCGCGCGCAGCGCGACATCGATCTGCGGCCCGACCTCTACACCCACTACTACAAGAAGGAATTCCCGGTGCGCTATCACGCGACGATGGACACGCGGCGCTGGGGCCCGGGCGAACGCCTGGTGTTTGAGCCCTACACCAAGGAGGTCTATGACGAGACCTTCAAGTGGATCGCCGACCGCGGCATCTTCGCCGACACCGGCATGGGCTCGGGCAAGTACGAAGAAGCGGTGATGAGGGCGTGAAGCTTCGTGTCCCGGATGCGGCGCAGCGTGAGCGCGAAGCGCGAAACGGTGCGCCGCTGATCCGGGACCGTTCCA
>JBGPOB010000298.1:0-4627 GCA_041487815.1 Xanthobacteraceae bacterium
CTGTTCTACAAGGAAAATTCGCTCAGGCGGCTTGGCATCGACATCAATGTGCGAACGGTCGACGATGCGCAATACGAAAACCGGCTGCGGCAATGGGACTTCGACGTCATCACCGCGAGCTGGGGCGAATCGCTTTCGCCCGGCAATGAGCAGCGCGGGTTCTGGGGCTCGCAGGCGGCGGACCAACCGGGTTCGCGCAATCTGATCGGCATCAAGAACCCTGCGGTCGACGCTCTCATCGAGCGCGTCATTTTCGCCAAGAGCCGCGAGGAACTGGTGGCGGCGACGCGCGCGCTCGACCGCGTGCTGCTTTGGAACGACTACGTCATTCCGCAGTGGACCTACGGCAAGATGCGCACGGCGCGCTGGGACCGCTTTTCAAAACCCCCGAAAATGCCGGAATACGGCCTGACCGCGTTCCCGACGATCTGGTGGTGGGACGCCGAGCGGGCGGCCAAGGTGGGATCGCGTCCGTGAAATGGACCCGGCGCACGGTGCTCGCTGCCGCCGGCGCCCTCGCGGCGATGCCGCACGTTCTTCGCAGCGCGCGCGCCGCCGAGGAGACCGTGCGCCACGGACAGTCGGCGTTCGGCGACCTCAAGTACGCCGCGGATTTCCACCACTTCGACTTTGTCGACCCGGATGCGCCGAAGGGCGGCGTCTTCAATCAGCTGGCGGGCGCGGGAACCGCGACGTTCAACACCTTGAACGCCTTTATCCTCAAAGGCGACCCCGCCATCGGCATGGAGCTGATCTTTGCGACGCTGATGGCGCGGGCGTCGGACGAGCCCGACGCGGTCTATGGCTTCGCCGCCGAGAGCGTGGCAGCGTCCGCGGACGGATTGACGTTCCGCTACACGCTGCGGCCGGGCATCCAGTTCCACGACGGCAGCGCCATCACCGCGGACGACGTGGCCTTCTCGCTCCTGATCCTCAAGGACAAGGGCCACCCCAACATCGCGATCCTGCTGCGCGACCTGCAGGCCGTCGAAGCCGAAGGCGCGCGCACGGTGACGCTGCGCTTTAATGCGAAGCGCGGCCGCGACGCGCCGCTGTTTGCGGCGACGCTGCCGATCTTCTCGCGCGCGTTTTACAGCACGCGCGCGTTCGACGAGACCACGCTCGAGCCGCCGCTCGGGTCGGGGCCCTACCGCGTCGGCAAGTTCGAGTCCGGCCGCTTCCTGGAATTCGAGCGCGTGCGGAGATGGTGGGGCGAACAGCTTCCCGTCATGCGCGGGCAGTTCAACTTCGATACGCTGCGCTACGAATATTTTCGCGACCGCGATGTCGCGTTCGAAGCCTTCAGCGCCCACAACTACGATTTCCGCGAAGAATTCACGTCGCGGATCTGGGCCACCCGCTATGACTTCCCGGCGCTTAAGGACGGCCGCGTCAAGCACGAGACGATCCCCGACGAGACGCCCTCCGGCGCGCAGGGCTGGATGCTCAACACGCGCCGCGAAAATCTGCGCGATCCGCGCGTGCGCGAGGCGCTGGCGCTGGCGTTCGATTTCGAGTGGACCAACAAGAACATCATGTTCAGCTCCTACGATCGCACCCACTCTTACTTTCAGAATTCCGACATGATGGCGCAGGGCCTTCCCACGCCTGAGGAAATCGCGCTGCTGGAGCCCTATCGCGGCAAGGTGCCCGACGAGGTCTTTGGCGAACCGTGGACGCCGCCGGTCTCCGACGGTTCCGGCCAGGACCGCAAGCTGTTACGCGGCGGCAGCGAACTCCTTGCCGCCGCCGGCTGGACCGTCAAGGACGGCAAGCGCGTCAACGCCAAGGGTGAGCGGCTGAAACTCGAATTCCTGTTCTTCGAGCGCTCGTTCGAGCCGCACCACGCAACGCTTCTCAAGAATCTCAATGTGATCGGCGTCGATGCCGCGCTGCGCATCGTCGACCCGGTGCAATACCGCAAGCGCGCCGAGGATTTCGACTTCGACATCACGGTCCAGCGCCTGGTGTTCCCGCTGACGCCGGGCGACACGCTGCGAACTTTTTTCGCGAGCCAGGGCGCGACCACCAAAGGCTCGCTCAATTATTCGGGCATCGCCGACCCCGTGGTCGATGCGCTGGTCGAACGCGCAATCGCCGCCGATAGCCGCATCGCGCTGACGGCCGCGTGCCGCGCGCTCGACCGCGTGCTGCGCGCCGGGCGCTACTGGATACCGCACTGGTACAAGGCGTCGCACTGGATCGCCTATTGGGACACCTTTGGCCGCCCGCCGACGAAGCCGCGATATGCGCGCGGCGTTCCGGAGACCTGGTGGTATGATCCCGCCAAGGCGTCGAAGCTGATCCGTAAAACATAGGCAAAAGCGGCGCGCCATGGCAGCCTATATCGTCCGCCGGCTCTTGTTCATGATTCCGACCCTGCTCGGAATCCTGTTCGTATCGTTCATCGTCGTTCAGTTCGCGCCCGGTGGGCCGGTCGAGCGCGTGATCGCGCAACTGTCCGGCGCCGACACCGGCGCATCGTCGCGCATCTCGGGCTCGCCCGGCGGCGATTTCGGCGCCCGCGGCCAGGCGCAGGGCGCTTCCCAGCTCGATGCCGTCAATTCCAAATACCGCGGCGCGCAGGGCCTCGACCCCGAGTTCATCAAGAAGCTCGAAATCCAGTTCGGTTTCGACAAGCCCGCCTACGAGCGGTTCTTCCTGATGCTGTGGAATTATGCGCGGTTCGATTTCGGCAAGAGCTATTTCCGAGACGTTAGCGTGCTGACGCTGGTCAAGGAAAAGCTGCCGGTGTCGATGTCGCTCGGAATCTGGATGACGCTCGTAACCTATTTGATTTCAATTCCGCTCGGCATTCGCAAGGCGGTCTCGGACGGCTCGCGCTTCGACGTCTGGACCTCCGGCGTCATCATCGTTGGCTACGCCATACCGGGATTCCTGTTTGCCATTCTGCTGATCATATTGTTCGCGGGCGGCTCGTTCTTCGACCTGTTTCCGCTGCGCGGCCTGACCTCGGATTATTGGGCGCAATTGCCGTGGTGGAAGAAAGTGCTCGACTACTTCTGGCACCTGACGCTGCCGCTGATTTCCATGGGCCTGAGTGCGTTCGCCACCATGACGCTGCTGACGAAAAACTCCTTTCTCGACGAGATCCGCAAGCAATACGTGCTCACCGCGCGGGCAAAAGGCTGTACGCAGCATCAGGTCCTCTACGGCCACATTTTCCGCAACGCCATGCTGATCGTGATTGCCGGCTTTCCCGGCGCGTTCGTGCACGCGTTTTTCTCAGGCTCGTTGCTGATCGAGACGATTTTTTCGCTCGACGGTCTCGGGTTGCTCGGCTTTGAGAGCGTGCTGAACCGCGACTATCCGGTCGTATTCGCGACGCTCTACATATTCGCGCTGATCGGATTGGTTGTGAACCTGATCTCCGACCTCACCTACACCTGGATCGATCCGCGCATCGATTTCGAGACGCGCGAGACCTGAGATGGACGCACGCAGCTCCGCCCCATCGCCCGTCGCCGCCGACGATCCGCCGCGCGTACGTTCGAGACTTTCGCCCATCAATCTTCGGCGCTGGCAAAACTTCAAGGCCAACCGGCGCGGCTACTGGTCGTTCTGGCTGTTCGCGGTGCTGTTTGTCGTTACGCTGTTTGCCGAATTCATCGCAAACGACCGGCCGTTTCTCATTATTGTCGACGGGAAATTCTATGTTCCGGCGATCGTGAACTATCCCGAGACCGCATTCGGCGGCGACTTCGAGACCGCGGCCGATTATCGCGATCCGTTTCTGCAAAAGCTGATCGCGGACAAGGGCGGCGCCATCGTCTGGCCGCTGGTCCGCTACGCCTACAATACCCACAACCTCGACCTGCCGACGCCGGCGCCATCGAAGCCAACCTGGCTTTTGACCGAAGCGGAATGCAAGCCCGTGGTCGAGAAGAAGAACCTCACGGGCTGCCGCGACCTCGAATACAACTGGCTCGGCACCGACGATCAGGGACGCGACGTGGTGGCGCGGCTCATCTACGGCTTTCGCATTTCCGTCCTGTTCGGGCTGATTCTGACACTGGTGTCGTCCGCCATCGGCGTCGCGGCCGGCGCGGTGCAAGGTTATTTCGGCGGCTGGACCGATTTGCTGTTCCAGCGCTTCATCGAGATCTGGACGGCGGTGCCTTCGCTCTATCTCCTGCTGATCATTTCGTCGGTGCTGGTGCCGGCGTTCTTTGTGCTGCTGGGAATTCTACTTTTGTTTTCCTGGGTTTCGCTGGTCGGCCTGGTGCGTGCCGAATTTCTGCGCGGGCGGAATTTTGAATACATCATGGCCGCGCGCGCGCTCGGCGTTTCCAACGCGGTGATCATATTCCGCCACCTCCTGCCCAACGCCATGGTCGCCACCATCACGTTTCTGCCGTTCATTCTGTCGTCCTCGGTGATGACGCTGACCGCGCTCGACTTTCTCGGCTTTGGTTTGCCGCCGGGCTCGCCCTCGCTCGGCGAATTGCTGTCGCAGGCCAAGGCCAACATCCAGGCGCCATGGCTCGGCATCACCGGATTCTTCACCGTCGCGATCATGCTGTCGCTCCTGATCTTCGTCGGCGAGGCGGTGCGCGACGCCTTCGATCCACGCAAGACCTTCGGGTGAGATGATGGAACCGGCTCC
>JBGPOB010000299.1:0-4612 GCA_041487815.1 Xanthobacteraceae bacterium
CAGTCCAGCAAAATGCTCCATGCTGCGCTTCTCCTTCTGATGCTTGAGGCCGTAACCACGGACCTCGTTTCACCATCAGCCTGAAGCGCAGCACCCAAAATCTCCAGCTATCCACAAGCCGGCCGGCCGATTACCCCATCTTTCGAAAGCGGACATTCGTGCGTGTAGTTGGCACGTCCACATCGGGCCAAGAAAAGTCAACGCTGAGTTTTTCCGCCGGTCGCCACGAAATCCGCGTAGGCCAGAGCCAGCCCCGCCTTGAGCGGGGTCTTGGCGCGCCAGCCGAGTGCCATCAGCTTGCTGACGTCGAGCAATTTACGCGGCGCGCCGTCCGGGCGAGACGTATCGAATTTGATCTTGCCGCTATACCCGACCACATCCGCGACCAAGCGCGCGAATTCCGCGATTGTCACGTCCTCGCCGGTTCCGATGTTTAGAAATCCGATATCCGAATAGTGCTTGAGGACAAACACGCAGGCGTCGGCGAGGTCGTCGACCGCAAGAAACTCGCGCCGCGGGTTACCCGTCCCCCACACTATTGTCTCCGGAGCGCTGGAGCGCTTGGCTTCGTGAAACCGGCGGATCAACGCCGCCGGCACGTGGCTGTGCTCGGGAAAATAATTGTCACCGGGGCCATACAAATTGGTCGGCATCACGGAAATGAAATCCGCGCCGTATTCGCGGCGATAAGCCTCGACTAGCTTGATCCCGGCAATCTTCGCCACGGCGTACCATTCATTGGTCGGCTCAAGCGTGCCGGTAAGCAGCATTTCTTCGCGCATCGGCTGCGGAGCGAATTTGGGATAGATGCAGGACGAGCCGAGGAACAGAAGCTTCTTCACGCCCGCAGCGTAAGCGCCACGTATGACATTGAGTTGGATGGCCAGATTGTCGGCCAGGAATTCGACCGGGGCCGCGCTGTTGAAGGCAATGCCACCGACCTTCGCCGCTGCCAAAACGACCACATCGGGCTTGGCATCGGCCAGCCATTGTTCGGTCTCGGCCTGCCGCATCAGATCAAGCTTGGCACGATCGATAGTGACGATCTCGCAATTCTCCGCGCGCAACCGCCGCACGATCGCCGAGCCGACCATGCCTTGGTGGCCGGCGACGTAGACGCGTTGGCGCTGGAGGTTGAAGAGCAAAGCGGTCATGACACGACAAACATCGGATGTCGGACCTTGAAATAAATCGATAATGGTTGGACCGAACGGCTGTCATTCATCAAGACGGTTGCGGCGCTCCGCTTCAAGATGCACCGCCGACAAGTCGGAATCGACCATGTCGCGCACCAACTCGTCAAAGCTGGTCTTGTGCTTCCACCCGAGTTTCCGGCGCGCTTTCGACGCGTCGCCAAGCAATCGATCGACTTCGGTAGGCCGGAAATATCTGCGGTCAATTTCGATCAGAACGTTGCCTGACTTGGCGTCGACGCCCTTCTCGCCAGCGCCGGAGCCTTGCCATTTGATCGGCATGCCCACGTAGCCAAAAGCCTTTTCCGCGAATTCGCGCACCGAATGCGCCTCGCCGGTGGCGAGGACGTAATCATCGGGCTTGTCCTGTTGCAGAATAAGCCACATGCCCTCGACATGGTCGCGCGCGTCGCCCCAGTCGCGCTCGGCATCCAGGTTGCCCAGATAGAGTTTGTCCTGCAGGCCAAGCTTGATCGCCGCCGCCGCCCGCGTGATCTTGCGCGTCACGAACGTTTCGCCGCGCGTCGGCCCTTCATGATTGAACAGGATGCCGTTCGAGGCATGAAACCCGTAGGCCTCGCGGTAGTTGACCGTGATCCAGTACGCGTAAAGCTTCGCCGCGCCATAAGGCGAGCGCGGATAGAACGGCGTCTTCTCGGTCTGCGGGACCTCTTGCGCTTTGCCGTAAAGCTCCGATGTGGACGCTTGATAGAAACGCACGCGATCTTTCATGCCAAGGATGCGAATGGCCTCGAGCATGCGCAACGTTCCGAGCGCGTCGGCATTAGCCGAGTACTCCGGCGTTTCAAAGCTCACCTGTACATGGCTTTGAGCCGCAAGATTGTAAATCTCGGTGGGCTGCGTTTCTTGGACGATCCGGATCAGGTTCGTCGAGTCCGTCATATCGCCGTAGTGCATGAGGAACCGCACGCCGCTTTCGTGGGGATCGTGATAAAGATGATCGACGCGGCCGGTGTTGAATGACGACGAACGCCGCTTGACCCCGTGAACCCTATATCCTTTACCGAGCAGCAGTTCGGCAAGCAGCGCGCCGTCCTGACCGGTTACGCCGGTTATCAAAGCAACACGTTCAGCCATCGCTTGCTCTTTTCAAGGCGTACCCGCGGCCGGGGGCGTCAACCGTGGCATTCGCCCCTCCCGGCATCGTCACGTCAGGGATAGCTTGCGCGCCGCGGCACGGTCAACTGCGGTTGCTACCGGAACGCGGCACAAGATCAGCGGCCGAGGATGATGTCGGAAACCGGCTTCTCGCCGAGGCTTTTTACACCCTGATAGAGATTGGCATAGGCCCTGACGCACGCGTCAAGCGAGAACATAGCCTCGACGCGCTGCCGCCCGGCGCGGCCAAGCCGAGCCCTGCGGGCATGATCCAAAGCAAGATCGAGAATGGCCGACGATAGTTCCGGCGGCGATCCGGGCGGCACCAACAGGCCGGTTTCTCCGTCCAAGATGGCGTCCTTGTTGCCGCCGACCGCCGTCGCGATAACCGGCAGCCCTGCGCCCATCGCTTCAATCAGGCTGTTCGAGAATCCCTCCTGGTGCGAACTGACCACGCTGATGTCAGCGGCTTCGATCAACCGATCCGCGTTCATGCGCTCGCCAAGCCAAAGAATGTGATCAGCAATTCCAAGTCGAGCCGCCTGTTGGCGTAACGCGCCGCCAATTCCTTCGTCGCGGCCGATGAGCATGAGAAGCCACGGTTTTGGCATGCGATCCTCGACGACCGCGAGCGCGTCAAACAGATCGGCATGTCCTTTGTAGCCAATCAAATTGGCTACCACGACGAGGACGAGCGCATGCGGCTCAATGGCAAGCTCCGCGCGCAGCTGTGCGCGTGTCGTTGCTGGGCACGGCGGCCGAAGCGCGATGCCATTGTAGATCAGACCGACCTGTCGACGATCGGCACCTTCGCTAACGAGTTGTTCGACGACGGCGGTGGAATTGCCGATCAGTGCCGTTGTCCGTCTGTGCAACCACGACTCGATGCGCCCGAGCATCGGATAGTCCCGCTGATAAACCGTGAGCGACCGGCGGCTCATGATGCGCGTGTCGATACCCGCGGCCAGCGCCGCCGCCGTGCCGACGAGATAGGCCTCGGGCAGGAAGAAGTGCACGATATCCGGCGGATCGTTGCGTAAGTGGCGGTAGAGCGCCCAACCCGAACGCACGGCCCGGCCGATACGCAATGCGCAGGCCGAGGGGCCGAAAATCGGCACGCCGGCGGCGGCCAGTTCGCGTTCGAGCCTCCCGCCGCGCCCAAGAACGAACAGACTGGCGTCGACGCCCGCCGGGCGTAGCGCCGTCAGCGTGCGCACAAGGTGCCGCTCGGTGCCGCCAATATCGAGGCGGGGGCAAATCACCAGAACTTTCGGCTTCACGTCAGAATGCCAATTTTGCGCCGGACCGCTCGCACGCACGGCCCCGAAATTTCGCGCGTCCCTGATAACCCTAACTGCAACGCCGTTGGACCTGGCCAGTTGACACGGCTATTGACATGCATTTGTTACAGCACTGCTTCCACCCGGCGGACCGGAGCGAATAAGATTTGATACCGCCCCGTCCTGACGATGGGCAACCTTGCGTCCCAGCATAGAAGATCGCGTCGAACCGTCAGCGGGCCGGAGACCTGAACACCATGCGCGGCGTCATCTCATTTGCAGTCAAGGCTGTGATTTCAGCCACATTGATCTACATCGCAATCGACTGGACGCAGGTGGGCTCCACCGCGCAGCGATTGGCTGAAATCAAGTTGACCTGGGCGGCAATGGCCATTGTAAGCTTGCTGGCGCAGATCCCGCTCAACGCTTGGCGTTGGCGCGCCATCAGCCTTCAATGCGGCGCCGCGCTGCCGGTTCAGGCAGCCGTGCAATTCACCTTTATAGGCGCGTTTTTCAACCAAGTCCTGCTTCCGACCGTCGGCAGCGACGCGGCACGCATATGGTTGTTAAATCGCATCGGCGCCGGTTGGAGAGCCGCGATGTATTCCGTGCTCACGGACCGCGGCATCGGCCTGCTGGTGTTGGCGGGGCTGGTGGCCGTGTGTCTGCCTTGGTCATTTCATGTCATCAATAATCCAGTTGGACGCGCCACCCTGTTGCTCATCGCCGCCGGAACAATCGCCGGTGCTGCCGCTTTTTTTGCCCTCCCATACGCTTTGGGGCAATGGGCCGACCGATGGCAATCTACCCGTCATCTGGTCGGTGTTGCATCAGTCGCGTGGAACGTTCTCGCGCATGTGCATCCCGGCGCGCTCATCATCGCAACGTCGATCGCCATTCACCTGCTGACGGTGGCGGCGGCCTGGTTAGTAGCATACTCGGTCAGCGCACCACTCGATTTTGGCAACGCGCTGCTCCTTATTCCTCCGGTAATCTTGATCGCGTCGATTCCGATATCCA